>JAOPWA010000443.1 GCA_025965915.1 Dactylosporangium sp.
TCGTCTCGGGTCGACCCGTGGCGGGCCGGCTGATATCAGCATCCCGGCGGGGCAGTTCGATGGATGCGGGCGAATGACCTTGATTGGCAGGGACCGACGGCCCGAGTTGATCGGGACCCCCGGCCCACGCGCCTAAATAAGCCGCCGTCAACCCGACGCCCGTGGGCCGTCCGGTGCAGTCGGCGAGGACTTTCGGCCCTTGCGTGGGGGGCAAGTAGGGGAGTGGGAGCGGATAGGATTCGCGCATGGCAGACGTATCGGGGCCGGTGGAGCCCGCCGCGTCGGCGCCGGCCGACCCTACGGGGTCGGGCGGCGCTGATTTTTCCGGCTGGGATGCGCCGTCGTTGCATCTGTCACCGCTGTCGCAGGTGCGGCTGGACGAGTTGCTGCGTGAGCTGCTGGACCGGGTGGGTGAGGTGGCGGCGAGCCGGGAGCGGCTGCGGGCGCTGCTGGACGCCGTGGTGGGTATCGGCACCGACCTGGATCTGCACAGCACCCTGGAGCGAATCGTCGCCGCTGCCTGCCACCTGACCGGCGCCAGGTACGGTGCGTTGGGCGTGATCGGTCCCGACCGGTCGCTGGTGGAGTTCATCACCCAGGGCATCGACGCCGAACAGCACAAGCTGATCGGGGACCTGCCGCACGGGCACGGGGTGCTCGGCCTACTGATCGAGGAGCCGCGGCCGATCCGGATGCCCGACATCACCGCGCATCCACGGGCGTACGGCTTCCCGGCCAACCATCCGCCGATGCACAGCTTTCTCGGGGTGCCAGTGCGCATCCGCGACCAGGTGTTCGGCAACCTGTACCTGGCCGAGAAGGGCGGTGGGGGCCAGTTCAGCGACGACGACGAGGAGTTGATGGTCGCTCTGGCGGTCGCCGCGGGTGCGGCGATCGACAATGCCCGGATGTATGCGCAGGCGCGCCGCCGGCAGCGTTGGCTGGAGGCGGCCGCCGAGATCACGTCGGTGCTGCTCGGCGAGGTCAACCGCACCGAGGCGCTGCAACTGGTCGCCGCGCGTGCTCGTGAGGTGGCCGAGGCCGACATCGCGCTGGTGCTGACCTACGACACCGACGACGCGCTCACCGTGGAAATCGCTGCCGGCAACGTGCCGGCCGGGCTGGTCGGTGCGAGCGTGTCGACAGCACGGAGCGAATTCGCGCCCGTCATCGGCGACCGTCACATTGCGGTGGTGGAAGACCTCGGGAAGGCTTGCGACTGGCCGGTCGACCTGGAAACCGGTACCGCGTTGCTGGTGCCGCTGGCCGCCGGCGGCGAGACTCTGGGCGCCCTCGCCGTGGCCTATGACCGGGGCAGCGTCGCGTTCGCCGAGGACCTCGACGTGGCGCTGATCGAGACCTTCGCCGGGCAGGCCGCGCTGGCGCTCGAGCGCGCTCGTGCCCAGGAGGAGCGGGAGATGCTGGCCGTGCTCGGCGACCGGGAGCGGATCGCGCGGGATCTGCATGACGTGGTGATCCAGCGGCTGTTCGCGGCCGGGATGCAACTGCAGGGCGCGGCGCAGCAGGCGACCCGGCCCCAGGTAAGGGAGCGCATCGACGGCGTCGTCGACGCCTTGGATACCACGATCCGCGACATCCGCGGCGCCATCTTCGAACTGCGCTCGCCGGTGACGTCGGATGTGCGGACCCAGATTCGGGACCTGGTGGCAGAGGCGCGCGGCACGCTTGGTTTCCGTCCGCAACTGACCCTGGACGGGCCGGTCGGCACCGCGCTACCCGATCCGGTGGCCGTCGACCTGCTGGCGGTGCTGCGGGAAACCCTGTCCAACGTGGCCCGGCACGCCAAGGCGGGCGCCGTGCAGGTACGGGTCACCCTCGCCGACGGCCGGCTCACCCTGAACGTGGTCGACGATGGTGTGGGTATCGGCGAGGTCAGCCGCCGCAGCGGGCTGGACAACATGCGCCGGCGCGCCGAGGAACTGGGCGGCACCTTGACGCTGCAGCCGACGCATCCGCAGGGCACGACAGTGACGTGGAGCGTGCCGATCTAGGCTTTGCCGAGCAGTTTCGAGGCGAGGACGGCGGCCTGGGTGCGCCGTTCGAGGCCCAGTTTGGCCAGCAGGCTCGATACGTAGTTCTTGATGGTCTTCTCTGCCAGGAACATCCGGCCGGCGATTTCGCGGTTGGTGAGTCCTTCGGCGATCAGGGCGAGGATGCGCCGTTCCTGTTCGGTCAGGTTCTTGAGTTCGTCGGGCTGGTCGGGGCCGCGGCGGATGCGCTCGAGCACGCGGGCGGTGACGGCCGGGTCGAGCAGCGACTGACCGGCGGCGACCCGGCGGACGGCGTCGACGAGGTCGGTGCCTCTGATCTGTTTGAGCACGTAGCCGGCCGCGCCAGCCATGATGGCGGCGAACAGCGCCTCGTCGTCTTCGTACGAGGTGAGGATCAGCGCCTGGATCGTCGGGTCGACCGAGCGGATGTCGCGACAGACATCGATGCCGCTGCCATCGGGTAGCCGGGCGTCGAGGATGGCGACGTGTGGGCGCAGTGCCGGGATTCGGTGTCCAGCGTCGACCGCGGAGCCGGACTCACCGACCACCTCCATGTCGTCCTGAGCCTCGAGCAGGTTGCGCAGTCCTTGGCGGACGACTTCGTGGTCGTCAAGCAGATATACACGAATCATGCGTTGTTTCTACCCCATGCTCCGCGTCAGCTGGGGCTCGCAGGGTTGAACAGGGGTATGCGTCCCAGTCACTCCGAGGCGCTTGCCCTGTACAGAACGGGTCAGACGGCCCTGCGCCGGTGAGCGCTACCTGCGACAGAGTTGACGCCAGGAGGGGAACGGATGGCCATGATTCAGTTCACGGAGCGCGGCCCGGCTAGACACGCGCACCCAACCACTCGTGCGCTCGCGAAGGCCGCCGTCGCCGCCAGTCGCGCGCCGTCGATCTTCAACAGTCAGCCGTGGCGCTGGCGCATCGCCGATGTCGCCGAGCTGCGCGCCGACTGGCAACGTCAACTCGCCACCGTCGACCCCGACGGGCGGCTGTTGACCATCAGCTGCGGCGCGGCGCTGCACTACGCCCGCACGGCCCTAGCAGGCACTGGGGTGCTCGCCGACGTCACCCGCCTTCCCGACGCCACCGACCCCGACCTGATAGCCCGCATCCGGGTGGTCGGCGACGCAGCCCCGGCGCCGGCCGCGGTGCGCCTGCAATTGGCGATGGCGCTGCGCCACACCGATCGCCGCCCGTTCGCCGACGTCGACGTCCCGACAGGGGTCCTGGAGCGGCTGCGCGACGCTGCCGAAGCGCAAGGCGCGCACCTGCACCTGCTGCGACCGGACGAGGTCATCACGTTGGCCGTCGCCGCGGCGCGAGCGAGCGAAACCGAGTTCGCGGATCCGCGATACCTGGCTGAGCTGTCCGCATGGACCGGCCGGCCGGTCCACGCCCCGGACGGTGTACCCGCGAGCACGGCCCCGCAGTATGCGACCCGTCCGGTACCGCTGCGCGACCTGGACCCGGGTGCGCCGTTGGATATGACGACGCCGGAGCTCGTCGACCGGCATGCGTGCTACGCCGTGCTGTTCACCGACAGCGATACGCCAGCCGACTGGCTGGCCGCTGGGGAGGCGCTGTCAGCTGTGCTGCTGACCGCAAGCGCCGAACGGCTCGCGGCGTCACCGATCAGCGACGTCGTCGAGGTACCGGCCACCCGGCTGCTGCTCCGCGACATGCTCAGCCGAATCGGCTACCCGATGGTCGCACTGCGCGTCGGCGTACCTGAAGGCGGAGCCGCCGCGGCGGCCGGACGCCGAGCCGCCGCTGACATCATCGACGTGAACGCAGTCCCTCCCGCTTGAGCGGCGTCGCGCCCGCGGACCTGACATGCCAGGACTTTCGGCCCTGAATCACGTCGCAGCCCGTCGGTCATGCTGTCGGCGGTCTCATCCGGTAAGGCGGGTCCACGCTACGGGAAGGAGAGTCGGGCGGTGC
>JAOPWA010000463.1 GCA_025965915.1 Dactylosporangium sp.
GGCCACGACAGGGAGCCTTCGACCGTCCGCGAGGACGGGTTCCCCCTCTGGTCGGACGGCGACGGCCCGACCGTGCCCATCGCTGTGAAGACCCGGGCCGAGCCGATGGCCGCGACCGCTGCCAGTACGGACGGTGCCTGGAATGCGCCTGAGATTCGGATGATGCGGGGCGGTCGGTCGGCCCCACGGCTCAACCGGACGCTGCCACAGCCACGGCGGCGGGTCACGAAGAAGTCCCGTCCACCGGCGCTCGGCCTTACCGCGCTGGTGCTGTTCGGGCTGCTGGCAGGGTTTTTCGGCTGGGTCAGCGCCGAGCCGTTCTGGCTCGCGGTCGGCCACGCCCAGCACGGCACCACGACCGTGACGAACTGCGCCGGCAAGGGCCTGCAGGCGCGGTGCGTCGGCACGTTCGCGGGATCGAGCTTCTCGCGGGACCGGGTCACGGTGAGTGCACTGTCACGCGCGGAGCAGCGACCCGGCGTGAAGGTACCGGCCCGGATGGTCTCGGCCAAGGGGCGCATCGCGTACGTCGGCCGGTCCGCATCGCTGCATCTGCGGTGGATCATCGGCATCGCCCTGGTCCTGCTGTGCGGGCTGGGTGTCGCCTGGGCGACCGGAGCCGGACGGCTGGAGACCCGGCAGGCCCGGCTCATCGCGTACGCGATGAGTCTGGGCGGCCCGCTCGTCCTCGTCGCCGGGGCCCTCGCCGTCACCTGGTAACCCGGTCACGGCGTCGCGTGGACGGCGTTGTACACCTCCCGCTTGGGCACCCCGCGCTCGGCGGCGACCGCAGCGATGGCGGTTCTGCGCGGCATACCCGTCGCTTCGAGGGCGGCCACCGCGGTGACCAGGTCCGCCGCGGTCGGGGGCTCGGCCGGCACGGCCGGTGCCCCCGCGACCACGAGCGTGATCTCGCCTCGC
Organism: Dactylosporangium sp.; assembly: GCA_025965915.1. Lineage (GTDB taxonomy): Bacteria > Actinomycetota > Actinomycetes > Mycobacteriales > Micromonosporaceae > Planosporangium. The sequence goes on from JAOPWA010000463.1 coordinate 922, forward strand.
GGCGGATCCTCGACGACCGATGACGCGAGCTCACCGAGCGGGGCCCGGCGGATCTCCTCGTACACCTTGGTCAGCTCCCGGCACAGGGCCGCCGGACGGTCCGCGCCGAACGCGGCGGCGAGGTCGGCCAGGGTGTCGTCGACCCGGTGCGGGGCTTCGAAGAACACCAGCGTGCGCGGCTCGCGGGCCAGCCGGGCGAAGTACGCGCGCCGCTCGCCCGGCTTGCGGGGCGGGAAGCCCTCGAAGCAGAACCGGTCGGACGGCAGGCCCGACAGCGCCAGGGCGGTGGTCACGGCGCTCGGGCCGGGAGCCGAGGTGACCGCCACCCCGGCGTCCAGCGCCGCGCGTACCAGCCGGAAACCGGGGTCCGAGACGCTGGGCATGCCGCCGTCGGTGATCAACGCGACCGTCGCGCCGCTGGCGAGCGCGTCGACCAGTTCGGGAGTACGCCGCTGCTCGTTGCCTTCGAAGTAGGACACGATCCGACCGGGCACGGTGATGTCCAGGTCGCGGGCCAGCCGGGTCAACCGACGGGTGTCCTCGGCGGCGACGATGTCGGCCGTGGCCAGCACGTCGCGCAGCCTGGTAGACGCGTCGCCGACGTTGCCGAGCGGCGCGCCGAGCAGGATCAGAGCCACTCGGCGTCTCCTTTGTCGGTATCGGGGTGCACACGTGTCGCAAGGGCAGCCTACGATCGCCGGGTGAGCTCCGGTGTAGCGACCGACGACGGATCGACCGGCACGGCGGTGACGGTGGAGCCTTCCACGGCAGATGCGGCTGGGCCGGCCGTGCCGCCGGCTGCCCCCGACTCATCGGTGCCGGAGTCGGTGCGGCGGCGCCTGCTGCCCCGCGTCGGCCGGGACCCGAAGTCGTGGCTGGTCACCGCCGTGATCGTGCTCATCGCCGGGGCGCTGCGCCTGATCGGGCTCGCCCACCCGCGCGGGAAGATCTTCGACGAGACGTACTACGCCACCGAGGGTCAGGAACTGTTCGACCACGCGGTCGAGTGGCGGCCCGAGGAGAACCGCGGCGACTTCGTGGTCCACCCCCCGCTCGGAAAATGGATCATCGGTGCCGGCGAGTGGTTGTTCGGGCGTAGCGGTCACGGCGGCTGGCTCACCAACGGTGAGTTCGGCTGGCGGATCTCCGCGGTCGTGTTCGGCACGCTGTCGGTGCTGATACTGATCCGGGTGGCGAGGCGGCTGTTCGGCTCCACGGTCCTCGGCTGCGCCGCCGGTCTGCTGCTGGCCCTCGACGGGATGCACTTCGTGCTGTCCCGGTCGGCGCTGCTCGACATCTTCTTGATGACGTTCATCCTGGCCGCGTTCGCGTGCCTGGTCCTGGACCGGGATCAGCGGCGGGCCAGATGGCTCGCCGCCATGGAAGCCGGCCTCGACCCGAGCAAGGCGGGCCGGGAAGGACGCCCCCGCCTCGGAGTGCCCTGGTGGCGGCTGGCGGCGGCCCTCATGCTCGGCTGCGCCGCGTCGGTGAAGTGGAGCGCCCTGTGGCACATCCTGGCGTTCATCGTGCTGCTCATCGCCTGGGAGATCGGGGTGCGACGGGCCGTCGGCGCCCGGCACCCGTGGCGTGACGCGCTGCTCGACGAGCTCGGCTGGGTGTTCGCGTTCATCGGAATCATCGGCGCGGTCTACCTCGCCTCGTGGACCGGCTGGTTCCTCACCGACACCGGCTGGGACCGCCACTACATCGCCCGGGAACTCCACCAGCGCGAGCTGCCGGTGATCGGGGCGCTGCAGAACCTGTACCACTACCACGTCCAGGCGTTGACCTTCCACAACGGCCTGCACGACAAGCACCGGTACCAGTCCTGGCCGTGGCAGTGGCTGCTGCTGGGTCGCCCGGTGGCGTTCTACTACAACCAGGACGGTTCGTGCGGGGCCACCAACTGCTCGGCGGAGGTGCTGCTGCTCGGCACCCCGCTGCTGTGGTGGTCGTTCCTGCCGGCGCTGGCCGGCCTGGCGTGGTTCGGCACGTCCCGACGCGACTGGCGGGCCCTGGCGATCGGGCTGGCTGCGGCCGCCGGCATCGTGCCGTGGTTCTGGTACGAGATCAAAGACCGCACCATGTTCTACTTCTACGCCCTGCCGGCGCTGCCGTTCCTGGTCCTCGCGGTGGTATACGTGCTCGGCGCCATCATCGGGCCGCCACCCGCCACGCGCGGGGGGCGGGTGTCCGACCGGCGACTCTTCGGCACCATCTTCGCTTCGCTGTACGTGGGGCTGGTGGCGCTGTGCTTCGCGTACTTCTACCCGATCTACACCGGGAAGATCATCACGTACGCGGAGTGGAGCGCCCGCATGTGGCTCGGCGGCCGCTGGATCTGACGAGCCCACACCACCGCCGGCCACACACGCCCCCGTACCCTCAAGAGCGGCCGGGGGTCAGGCCCCGACCACCTCATGCGTCACGGCGATGTTGCCGCGAGTGGCATTGGAGTACGGGCACACGACGTCGGCCTTCGCGACCAGCTCACGGGCGACGTCGTCGGCGAGACCCGGCAACTCCACGACCAGGTCCACCCGCAGGCTGTACCCGACAGAGTCGGCGAGCTTGCCGATGCCGACCCGGGCGGTGACCGACGAGCCGGTGGCGTCCTGACGGGCCTGCCGCGCCACCAGCATGAGGGCGTTGTGGAAGCAGGCGGCGTACCCGGCGGCGAACAGTTGCTCCGGGTTGGTCGCCGCGCCCGGGCCGCCCAGCTCCTTGGGCGTGGCCACGCGCAGGTCGAGCTGGCCGTCATCGCTGACGACCCGACCGTCACGGCCGCCGTTGGCGGTCGCGCCAGCGGTGTACAGAACGGACTCGAGCATGATCGGTCTCCTTCAGGGACGCAGGATCAGCTTGCCGGTGGTCCGGCGCGCGAGGAGGTCCTCGTGCGCCTGGCGGGTCTCCGCCAAGGGGTACTCGCCACCCACGATCGGGCGGATACGACCGTCGGTGACCAGCTCGAACAGCTCGGTCAGCGCGGGTGCGAACATGCCGGGTACGGCGAGCGCGGGGCTCAGCCAGAACCCGATGACCGACAGGTTGCGCTTCATCAGGCGACCGGGCTCGACCGGCTGCGCGACCTGCCGGGAAGCGGCGCCGAACGTGACGAGCCGGCCGAACTGCCCGAGCGCCTCGAGCGCGCCGTCGAACACCGGACCGCCCACCGCGTCGAGGATCACGTCGACACGCTTGCCGCCGTTGGCTTCGACCACGCGCTCGGCGTACCCGTCGGGATCGCCGGACACGGCCACGTCCGCGCCCAGGTCCAGCGCGAGTCGCTGCTTGTCGGGCGTGGAGGCGGTGGCGATGACGCGGCCGGCGCCGAACGCCTTCGCCAGCTGTACGGCCAGCGATCCCACGCCACCCGCGGCCGCGTTGACGACGACGCTTTCGCCGGGAACCAGGCGGGCGCTGGTGCGCAGCAGGTGCCATGCGGACAGCCCCTGCACCAGCAGAGCGAGGGCCTCACCGTCACCGATCGAGGCCGGTACGTCGACGGCGAGCGCCGCGGGCAGGAGCGCCTTCTCCGCGTACCCTCCGGTGTTGCTCAGGCCCATCACCCGACGGCCGTCGGCGGTGCGACCGATCACCTCGGAGCCCGGCACGAACGGCAGCTCGGGGCTGCTCAGGTAGGACCCGTCGGCAAGGTGGGTATCGGCGTAGTTGACGCCCGCCGCGGCCACGTCGATCATGATCTGGTCCGGCCTCGGCTGCGGGTCGGGCAACTCGACCGAGGTCAGCACCTCAGGCCCACCGTATCGGGATATCTGAATGGCTCGCATGCGGCCACAGTAACGTACTAAGTACGTTACCTCTCCTGTGAGGACGGCCACGATGACGCAACGAAGAGCCCGCGCCCCCAGGCACACCCTCGACCGAAGCGCGATCGCCGCCACCGCTCTCGAGTTGATGGACGCCGACGGGGTGCCGGCACTGACGATCCGGTCCCTGGCGGCCCGGCTCGGCGTGGCGCCGATGGCGCTGTACAACCACGTACGCACGAAGGAGGAGATCCTCGACGCGGCCCGCGAGTACGGCCTCGCCCGCCTGCCCGACGGCGCCACCGGCGCCACCGGCAACTGGTGGGATCGCATCCGGGAGATCAACCTCGCCTTCCACCGGGCGCTGCGGGAGCACCCCAGCCTGGTCACCCTGCTGGTCGCGCGGCCACTCGCCGGGCAGGCGCCGACCGGCGCCGCGGAGGCCCAACTTCGGGTACTGGTCGACGCCGGGTTCACCCCGGAGGTCGCCTCGCGGGCCCACCTGACCCTGCTGCACTACGCGATCGGCTCGGCGGCCTGGACCTCGCCACGCGTGGAGCCACCGGCCGTCGGCCGCGCGGTGCTCGAACGGCTGCCCGCCGACCGGTACCCGACGCTCGCCGCCCTCGCCGAGCCACTCGCGGCCGCCAGCTACGACGACAAGCAGTACGCGTACGGTCTGGATCTACTACTGGACAGCCTGCGCGCCACGGCGCCGAAGCGGAGGCCGGCATGAGCTACCTGGACGACCTCTTCTCGCTGGAGGGCCGGGTGGCCATGGTGACCGGTGGAAACTCAGGGATCGGGCGGGCCATCGCGGAAGCGCTCGCCAGCGCCGGCGCGAGCGTCGTACTGCTCGCCCGTGACGAGTCCCGGCTGCGAGAAGCCGCTGGGGCGCTCCCCCGTACCGCGTACGTGGCCGTCGACCTCGGTGACCGAGCCGCCCTGAGCGCGGCCGCCGAAGAGGCGGTAGCGCTGTTCGGCGAGCCCGACATCCTCGTCAACTCCGCCGCGGTGAACCCACGCCCGCCGCTTGCCGAGCTGAAACTGGAGGACTGGGATCGCATCTTCGCGGTGAACCTCGACGCGCCGTTCCTGCTCGGCCAGCGCTTCGGCCCCCGGATGGCCGAGCGCGGATGGGGACGCATCATCAACATCGCATCACAGCAGGCGGTGCGCGCCTACGGCAACAGCGGCGGGTACGGCGCCTCCAAGGCCGGCCTCACCGGGCTTACCCGCTCACAGGCCGAGGCGTGGTCGCGGCACGGCGTGTGCTGCAACGCGATCTCGCCCGGGGTGGTCGACACGCCGATGACCGAGGCCATCTTCGCGGATCCCGCGGCGACGGCCGCGATCGCGGCCCGCACCATGACCGGCCGCAACGGCCTGACCGCCGACTTCGCCGGGCTGACCGTATTTCTGTCCAGCCCCGCCTGCGAGTACGTCACCGGCCAGACCATCTTCGTCGACGGCGGCTTCTCCGTGGCCTGACCGGGTCTCAGCGGGACATCCCCGGCGACTGTGCACCGTGGAGCCGCTTCAATCCGAAGCGGCCTGCTCGGCGGTGTCGTAGAGCGGCAGCATGCGCGTGAGGTGGGTGGCGTCGAGGACCTGCCGGACGATCGGATGTACGCCCGCCAGCCGTAACCAGCCGCCGTGACGGGTGGCCATCAGGTGCGTCTGGGCCATCATGTTGAGCCCGCTCGAGTCGCACAGGTCGACCCCGCTGAGGTCGAGGACGATGCGGGGCTTCTCCTCCGCGGCCAGCGCCAGCAACGTTTCCTTCAATGCCTCGTGGGTGTCGAAATAGATGCTGCCGCTCGCGGTCACGACGGTGTGGTCCGCGCTCCGGCGGACGACGATGTCGACCCTGTCTGTCACTGCATGGCCCGCTTCCCGATGGCCCGATTCCCTTCGGCGCGTGACCACTCCACTCCCAGCAGCCTAGTCGCCCACGGCGGTTCCGCAGGCTCGGGCCATACGTGCCTGCCGATCTTCACCGCCCCACCATTCGGGCGAAAGTACAATTAAATAGACAAAAGCACCGGGTAGCTTCAGCGCCCCGGCCGGCTCTTTGCCGAGTGAGCCTAGGATCGCATGCGACGCCCCATCAACTGCCGTTAATCAATTGGCAGGGGCGGCCCGCCAAGGGCAGGCTGCACCCCGGCGGCGAGAGGTGAGGAACGGGGGACTTCTCGCCGCCGGGCCCGATCGACGGGTAGATCACCATCGCCCTCTGCCCGCATCACCCAAAAGGGCCGCTCCCCATGATGGGAAGCGGCCCTTTTTACCGGGTGGAGCTGAGGGGATTTGAACCCCATACACCCGTCGTCCGCAGAGATCGATCTCAATCAGACAGATTCTCGGCTTGACCTGCGCAAAGCCTTCCAACGTTTGACAGCACTTGTCGCAGCTTCTCAACGTCAGTTGTACCGGATCTGCACCTTGTGATCTTGAAGGCCCGACGAGCATGCCGGCGATCTTGAAAACCGCTAAGGCCGCATCCCCGTCCTCGTGGGTTCGAATCCCACGCCCTCCGCTCCACCTGCACCACAGGCCACCTGGCCTGCCGGTATTCGCGCTCGTCGTGCTCACGTCGGCGTCCCGCCGTGTCCCACCGCGTCCGAGGGTCGACAAGCGTTCGGGGGCGCATCGGGGGGAACGCCACCGGCACGTCTCGGCGAACTCGGCCGCCTGGTCTCGGTGCTTGAACGCGCTGCGCGGGTTCACGGAGGCATGATCGGGTTTATGACGGCTTCCCCCGGTGGCTTCACCATATCGATCACCCGGCCTACCTTCCGTGCCCTCGTCATCACCTGCGCGCTGGCGCAGCGCGAGATCGACGTATACGCCGAAGCACTTCCCGATAGTCCCAATTACGACTGGTCGATCATCTTGGACCGGCCACTGTACTGGGTTCGGCCGGCCAGAACCGCTCTTACTGATGCCGAAGCGGCGGCACTGACCACTGCACTGGTGCAGCGAGCCGACACGGACGGGCTACGTGTTCGTTGGGAGTAGCCGGCCATCCCCGGCAGTTCAGCTAGCCAAGCACAACCCGCTGCCGTCAGATTTCGACGACCTCCGTCCCGCACTGTCGGCAGCACGGTTGCTGTATAGCTACGACGTGCCTCGGCTCCTTGCGCGGCTCGGCGTCACTTCCACTTGCAGTGTTCCAACGCCCGGGCAGAGTAGACCAAATGGGACTGGAAGTCGGCTGACCTGCGGCGACGCCGGTCGTCCTTGGTCGACGTTGGTCACTGATGGTCTACGTCCCACGGCCTGGCGACGGCCTGATCTTGGCCTGATCCCGTCCGTGGGTGCCTGCGACCCATGCCAACTGCCCTGCGTCAGACGGCGCTCCTCCCGCGTGCGTCGGCCAGCCCCCACTGTCGCCTACGGCGTCGGCGTCGGGGTGGGGGTCACTGCTCCGATCACCCCGCCGAAAAAGACCATCATCGTGAAGATGACCATCGGGACGACGAACAGGTAGCCAAGGATCAGCCCAGTTACCGCCATGCCCCGCCCGCCGACCTGGCCGCTCTTCGTAGCAGGTAGAGCCACGTGCCCCAAGATGACCGCGAGGATGCATGGCAGCCCGAACATGCACCAGCCGCCTAAGACGCCGACGATGCCGAGCACCATGGACGCGACGGCCGTGCCGGAGGTGGGCCGCACGGTGGTGATAACCATCTGCTGCGGCCCGGGCGGGTAGGGGCCGGGCTGCGGGCTGTACGGCTGCTCCGACACGGGTGGGTACTGCTGGTACGGCTGCTGATAGCCAGGGCTGATCGGCTGCGCTGACAGCGGCTCCGGTGGTTGCGCCGCTGGCTCTGGTTGCCAATGCTGCTGGTGGGGGTCGGGATAGGTCACCGTGGCAGTTTGGCCACTATCCGTAGCCGACGATAGCCGCTGATCGGATTAGTCCACATCGGCTAGATGACGTCACATCTCGTACGGCCGCCACCTCGACGGGGAGCACCAGCCCGTGAGGAGGTTGGGTTGCCGTAGACACGACCGCGACCCTGAACCTACGGAGTACCGGCAGAGCGGTCGGCGATGGTGCGAACCATTGCTGCGCAGCGTCTACTGACCTGATGCGATCGCTCACGGCCAGCACAGTTGCGGTACTTCACTGCTGTACGACTGCGGCTTCGCTCGGCCTAGGCGCCCGCAGACGCCGCCGATGGAGTGTCCTGGCTGCTGGCGAGGACAGCCTCAACGTGGGCTACCAGCGCGGATGGCGGGATCGGCTTGCGTAGCAGAAGGGTTACGCCGAAGGCTGCGGCGACCTCGGCGCGGATCCGTCCGCCGGTAGCCACGATGACGGGGCTGCCCGTGGCCAAGGGGTTGGCTCTGATCGTGGCAGCCATATCCAGCCCGGACATGCCGGGTGGCATGTCGACATCGGTGAGGACCAGGTCCGGCCGCTGCGTGCGGACCTGGGTCAGTGCGGAGTCGCCATCACAGCACGCGATCACGCTGTGCCCGGCGCGGGTGAGTACGCGGGTGAACGCCGCGAGTAGGTCCGCATCATCTTCGAATCTTTGCCGGGAGTAGTGGAACGACCACATACGGGAGGGAGGTTCGCGCTATACCGATATCAGCCGTACGGTTGGTCTTCGGATCCGGGCGGTTGGAAAATCGGAGACACCGTGATTGGCACATTGATCAATACTCGTCGGGAGACCGACGGCAGCGTCGTAGTCGAGATCCGAGGTGACATCGACGTCAGCTCCGCGGACCGGCTGCGCCAAATCCTGGTCGACACCGCCACCCGGCTACGTCCGCCCCGTGTCGTCATCGACCTGCTGTACCTGACGTTCATCGACTCCGTCGGCATCGGCGCGCTTGTCGCCGGCCGCAACGCCGCCCGCACCGTCGGGATCGGCTTCACGTTGCAAAATCCGAACGCGTTCGTCATCGACCGACTGCATCAAACCGGCCTTTACAACGCGCTGACCGGCGATCGCTAGCCGTCAGCCTCGGTCAAGAAGTCGATGGTGACGGGAAGTCGTGGTACTGCCGCAAAGGATCAGCCGGCCCGCACGGCAGCATCGATCGCACCCCACCAAGGGGGTCGTCCGGAGACGGCGACGTGCTGGGTGACAGGTTTGGTGCCGTACCCGAGTTGCAGCGGGAGTAGCCGTCCTGGCCGCACCACGGCGGCATGGTCACCGACCACAGTCGCTACGCCACTCCAGCCTGCGAATCACGCTGGAGACCTACGTCCACCGGTGGCCGAAGAAAGAGCGCCGTCGTGGCATTGTCGGCGCCGCATTGCGGGAGGCCGCCGACAAGCGGCGCCGCTCTCCGAAAACCCAAGATCAAGGCTAGGTTGCACCCAACCTGTACAGGGTGACCTTGTGACCGCGTTTCTGCTGGTCACAACCGTTCTGGGTGGAGCTGAGGGGATTTGAACCCCTGACCCCCTCGATGCGAACGAGGTGCGCTACCAGTCTGCGCCACAGCCCCTTGTTGATCAGCTACCTCTTGGTAGCGGACCGGCGACCAGGTTAGCAGGTTTCACATACGGTCCGCGAATCAGCTCGCGGCGCGCCGTTCCAGGAAATCGGATCACCAGTCCTGGCCCACGGCGCGAGCCTCGTACGCCCGACCGCGCACCGCCGCCTGGGCGGCCAGCTTCGCGGCCTCCCGGCGGGCCTGCTCGCGCTCCAGCAACTGTTCGCGCAGCATCTCCCTCCGGGCTGCCGCGCGACGGGCCTGTTCACGGCGGACGGCGGCCTGTCGCGCCGCGACCCACGCCGTGTACTGCGCCTCGGCCTTGCGCCGCCGCTGCTCCGCCATCGACCGGTTACGCAGATGGGCCACGTACGCGACCAGGAACACGCCGGTGACGCCGGCGCTGATCCAGAAGCCCGGGCCGACGAAGACCACACCGACCAGTTCCACCAGGTTGAGCAGGACCAGCGCGGCGAACACCCGGCGGCGCCGGTAGACCGCGCGGGGATGGCGCAGTTGCTTGGGCGCCCGCTTCGGTGGCCGGCGAGTCGACACCGCGGCCGATTCCTCGGAACCGGCCGGGACTGACGCCGGAACATGGTCATCAGCGAACGCGTCGGGGCCGGACCCGGCGGAGGCCACAGCCCTGGCCGCCCCGCCCACCGCGACACCGGCGGTCATGCGGGCCACCAAGAAGCGGGGTGGATTGACGGGACGGCGTCCGGGTACAGTGCGACGCCGGCGGTGCGCCTGGACCCCGATACGAGCCAGTACGCGAGCCGTCGACAGCGCCCGCTCCGCCACCAGTCGCTCGGTGGCGTCGTACCGACGAACGAGCGCCGGAGCGAGCGCCAGCAGACCTGCGGCGGCGAGGACAGCGAGGAGCACCGAGGTCGGCACCCTCACCCCTCCCGTCACACCTGTTTGGCAAAAGAACAAAAGAAGAGTTACCGGCAGCAACTCCGTTGCCTGAGATTACGTCTCCCCGTCGACTATTTCCGGCGCCACGCTGCGTAATAGCCTCGTGGACCTATTGATACCTAATAGGTCGCCGCGGGAAGCCGAAAGGATGATCAAGCCGCCGCTCGCAACCTATGCCAGCGGGCCAGCAGGCCACCCTCCGAGAAAACGTCCTCAACGGTCATGGCGTACCCGATATGGTCGCGCCATTCGCCGTCGATGTGCAGGTAACGTTCGTGATGCGCCTCCTGGCGGAAGCCCAACTTCTCCACCACCCGCCGGCTCGGCTGGTTTTCCGGGCGAATGTTGACCTCGACACGGTGCAGGCCGCCAACGGCGAATGCATGATCGACAGCGAGTGCCAGCGCGGTCGGAATGACGCCACGACCGGCGACCCGCGAGTCCACCCAGTAGCCGGCGTACCCGGAGCAGAACGCGCGCCGCACGATGTTGCCGAGCGTCAGTTGTCCGACAAGGCGCTCCTCCGAGCCGTTCACCAGACACACCGCGAACGGCATCGCGGTGCCCTGACGGGCGACGCGGCGCAGGTCGGCGTAGACCGACCGGAACGCGGCGGGCGAGTTCAGCTCGAACCAGGAGCCGTACGGCGTGGGCTCCCACGGCGCCAGCCAGGCCTCGTTGGCCCGACGCGTCTCCGACCAGGCACGGGCATCGCCGCGCCGGTACGGTCGCAGCAGTACCGGACCGTCTCTGAGCACCACCGGCCAGCCTGGCTGCATCACCGTCGCCGGTCCAACAAGAGAACGTCCACTGTGGAGCCCGCCGGTGCTGTCGTCACCCTCTCGCCGAGCACCATCAGGCCGTTGGCCTCCGCGAGGCCGGACAGCGTGTACGGGCCACCAGCGAGCGGCGCCACCGTGTATCCGCCACCGCGCCGCTCGGCGACGTACGCGGGGCGGAACTCGCGCAGCCCCGACGGCGAGTTGATCGTGTCCAACAGGTGCGCGCGGACACTCGGTCGGAAGACCGGATCAGCCCCGGCGAGGAGTTGGATGACGGGGCGGGCGAGCACCTCGAAGCCGATCATCGCCGCGCCCGTGTCGCCGGGCAGGCAGACGATGGGTACGCCCTCGGCTCCGGCCATCGACGGCACGGCACCGTAGCCCAGCGAAGTACATGGATAGACCGACACATCGGTGAACAGTACCGACGACCGCGGCCCCTCCCGCCGGGAGAGCACCCGCCGCACCATGTCGCCTGGTCCGGTGCCTGTTCCCCCGGTGGTGACGATGAGGTCCGCCCGCAGCGTCTGGTCCTCGAGCAGGCCCCGCAGGCCTTCGGGGTCGTCGTCGCAGATTCCCACCCGGTACGCGTGCGCACCGGCCTCCGCGGCCGCCGCGGTCAGCGCGTGCGAGTTGGCGTCGACGAGCTGGCCGGGCTGGCTGGCGCGGCCCACGTCGACCAGTTCGTCGCCGGTGGCCACGATCACCACCCGAGGGCTCGGGCGCACCACCACGTGGCCAATACCGCAGCTGGCCAGCAGCGCGACCATGGCCGGGCTCACGTAGGTCCCCGCCTGGGCGAGGAGCGCACCGGCCGGGATCTCGTCACCCGCGCGGCGCAGCCCGTACCCACGCTTTGGCGGTGCCCCGTACACCTCGACGGCCGCCATGCCCTGGTCGGTGAGGTGCGCCGGGACCACGACATCGGCGGCCGCCGGCAGCAGCGCGCCGGCTCCGATGGAGAAGCAGGTGCCGGGGTTCAGTCGTACCGGCCGCCAGCTCGCCGCACCCAGATCGCCGATCACGTTGAGGCGCACCGGCCGGCTCGCCGAGGCATCCACCACGTCTTCGAACCGCGCGGCGTACCCATCGATGGCCGCGTGGTCGAACGCCGGCAACGGGCCCGGCGCGTGTATGTCCTCGGCGAGCACGTTGCCGTGTGCCTGAGTCAGGTCGAGGTCGAGTGCCGGAAGGGGCCGAAGACCCCGCAGCACGCCGGCCAGGTACTCGGCGAGCGGGGTTAGCTCGGCGCCAGCCGGATGGACAGTCCTGTCGAACTCCGTCGGAACCGACGTCATACCGCTCGCCTCCTTTCTACTCTCGAACTCTCCGACCTGTCATATCCCGAACATCTCGGGCGGCTATGACCCTGCGGAGTCTTCCGAATCATCAATAGCGTCCACGAAATCGCGCAGCCACGTCCTGAATTCCGGTCCGATATCGGGCCGTGACGACGCAAGCTGAACGACGGCCTGCAGGTATCCGAGGGGCTGGCCGGTGTCGTACCGGATACCCCGATAGATGACGCCGTGAACCGGAGTTCCCTCGGCCAGCAGGAGGGCCATCGCGTCGGTGAGCTGGATTTCACCGCCGCTGCCAGGCTTGACCCGTTTGATTGCGTTGAAAATGGTGGCGGGCAGCACGTAACGCCCGACCACCGCGAGGTTGCTCGGGGCCTCCTCGCGCGACGGCTTCTCCACCAGACCGGTGACGCGGACCACCTCGTGCCCGACGTCGGGCAGGTCCGGTTCGGCCGGCTCCACCGACGCGATGCCGTACCGGCGTACCTCGTCCGGCTCGACCTCGATGAAGGCGAGCACGATGCCGCCCGTTCGCGCCTGCAGGTCGAGCATCGCCGGCAGCAGCGGCGACGACTCGTCGACGAACTCGTCACCGAGCAGCACCACGAACGGCTCGCCGGCGATGTGGGACTCGCCGACACCCACCGCATGTCCCAGGCCAAGCGGCTCGTGCTGGCGGCAGGTGTAGATGTCGGCCAGTTCGCTGGGGCGCCTGACGGCGGCGAGTCGCTCGTCATCGCCCTTTTCGATGAGCCTGGCCTCGAGATCGGGCCTGCGGTCGAAGTGGTCCACCATCGACGTCTTGCCTCGGCCCGTAATGAGCAGGATGTCGCTGATGCCGGAGTTGGCCGCCTCTTCGACGATGTACTCGAGAACCGGCCGGTCCACAATGGGAAGCAGTTCCTTGGGTACGGCTTTTGTCGCGGGTAAAAATCGGGTGGCGAGGCCGGCTGCCGGAATGACAGCCTTGACCGCACGGTGGTGATCCGAAGTGGACGGCGAGGACCCGCCGGTGGTTTCCGTGGTTGTTCGCGCACTGTCGACCATGTCCGGAGACTAACCGTCATGGCTCTGCCGCGACGCCTGTGGCACGTCGGGCGCGCCGCTTGACGTGACGGCCACCGCATCCCCGCCGACCGCCACGTCCGCAGTTTCCGGCCCGGTCCCCGCGCTAGCGACACCCTGAACCCCTTCGCCACGCGCCCACGCGACCCGGTACGTGTCCCGCCCGTCTGATTTCGCCTGATAGAGAGCGTCGTCGGCCGCCTCCAGCACGGCGGCCCCGTTCGCACCGTGGTCGGGAAAGACCGCGATGCCGATCGAGACCGTGACCGGGATCCGCACGGCCTGCGCCGAGCGCGCCGAACGGACAAGCACCGGGGTACGCCGGATCGCCGCGCCGAGTCGCTCGGCCACCACGGCGCCGCCGGCGGCGTCGGTCTCCGGCAGGAGCACCACGAACTCCTCACCACCCTGGCGGAACGCGAGGTCCACCTCGCGGATCTCGACGCGCACCCGGCGGGCGAACTCGGCGAGAACCGCGTCGCCGGCGGGGTGCCCGTACGTGTCATTGACTTCCTTGAAGTGGTCGAGATCCAGCGCGAGCACGGTGAGCTGGTGGCTGAAGCGGCTGGCCCGCTCGACCTCCCGACGGAGGGAGTCCTTCAGGTACCGGTAGTTCGACAGGCCGGTGAGCGGGTCGGTCAGCGACAGCCGCTGCGCCTCCTGGTGAACCCGCACGTTGTCCAGCGCGACCGCGGCCTGCCCGGCGAACGTGCGCAGGGTCACCATGTCGGCATCGTCGAACTCGTCGAAGCCGTGCCGGTCGTACAGCGCCAGTACCCCGCATGCCGGCGCCGGAGACTCGAAGCTCGGGGGCGTCTCGGCGGCGGCGCTGAGCCCACCCGTCGGGCCCGTCGCGGCGCCCGGTCCGGCTGCTGCGAACGGCACCGCCACGTACGTGCGGCAGCGCGGCTCGTTCACGGCCAACCGAGGGCCGTCGCGGTCGGTCAGGCCCCGGCGCGCCTTGCCGCCCGCGGCCACCGAGCCCAAGAGGCCCTCTCCGACCCGTACCCGAAGATCCTGGACCTGGAGCAGCGCGCCACCTGGTCCGCGTCCGTTGAGCCCCTCGGCACACTGGCCGACCAGCACGCCGGATGCCGGATCCACCAGGAGCAGCACCCCGGCCCGCGCCCCGGTCGCCGACAGCGCGCTCTCCAGGATCACCTCGAGGATGCGGTTGACGTCATGGGTGCTCGACAGAGTGTCCCCGAGCAGGCCGAGGTGCCCGCGAAGCTGGTCGCGGCTGGTGGTGAGCGCCTGGAGGTAGCCCTGCATCTCGCGGGCCATCCGGTTGAACGTCGCGCCCAGCCGCCCGACCTCGTCACCGGTGCGCACAGGTACCCGGACGCCAAGGTCACCGCCGGCCAGGCGGTCGACGGCGTGGGACAGTTCGGTGAGCGGGCGGGCTGTCGAGCGGGCGAGCCACCAGGCCGCGACGATCGACAACAGCCCGGTCAGCGCGACGACGGCGACGAGAACGGCGTACAGGCCGCGCGGCTGTTCGTAGCTGACGGACACCGCGAGAGGCAGCGGCTGTCCCGGGCCCCGGTCGATCCGGCGCACGCGCCTGCCACTGTCGGTCTCCCCCACCGCCCCGACTGGCAGTGCCTCTGCCACCCGGCTGACCTGGCTCTGATCACTCTCGCGCTCGGTACTCCAACCGCTGTCGCCGTGGAGCACGGTCACAGCCGCCCCGGCCGCGGTGGCGAGCCGGCGCACCAGGGCGGGGTCGACGGGCTCGACGGCGTACGCGTACCCGAGCGGATGACCGTCGCCGTCGACCAACTCGACGTGCGCGGCGACGGCGACGAACGTGGCCGCGCCCGCGGACTCCGCGCAGTCGGCCCACGGCTTTGCCGGCAGCTTGCCCGCGGTGTACACGTCGACCCCCGTGGTGTCGACGAGCTCAACCGCGCCGGCAAGCTGCCGGTTGACCACCCGCTGCGCGGCCGCGGGGTCCAGGTTGCCGCCGAGCACCGCCGCCGTCTCGGCCGCGGTCCGCAGTCGCTGGCACGACGAATTCATCGCGGTGCGCACGCCGGCAACGGCCAGATCGAGCCGCTCGCTGGCCCGACTGTTGCTCACAGCACTGACGGTTGCCGCTACGAAACCGGCTCCGAGCAGCACGGGGCCGAGGACGACCGCAAGAAACGCAGCCGTCAGCCGCGTGCGCAGCGTCACTCGTCCTCCCAATGTCAGGGGGGGTCGGTTGGTCACGCTCGTGTGATGCTGTCATACGTACGGCGTTCCACCGACTGCCGCCGAGGTCCCTAGTGTCCGTTTTTTCTAGTCTGTGCATCTTAGCCCGAAAAGATATTATTGCCGTAGGTGCCGCGCCGGGGCACACGAAGCCCGAGATCCGGTCCGCGGTGCTGTCCGCGCGCCGGTCGCTGCCCCAGCGGGTACGAGCGGAGGCCGACGCCGCGATCCGGTCGGCTCTCGCGGCGGTGGTGGTCACGGTCGGACCCGAGATCGTCTGCGCCTACCTACCGATGGCGGGTGAGCCGGGCGGCGCACAGCTACCCGATCTGCCGGGGCTCAGCCGCGTTCTCCTCCCCGTACTGCGTCCTGACCTGGACATCGACTGGGCCGCCTACCCCGCGCCCCTCATCCCGGGGCGGTACGGGCTGGCCGAGCCCGACGGCCCGCGGCTCGGTGTCGACGCGATCGCCGGTGCCGACCTGATCGTCGCCCCGGGGGTCGCCGTGTCGACCGACGGCGTACGACTGGGTCGCGGCGGGGGCTCGTACGACCGCGCGCTCGCCCGGGTGGCGCCCTCGGCCCTCGTGGTCGTACCGCTCTACGACGGCGAACTGGTCGACCGGCTACCGGCGGAGCCGCACGACCGACCGGTGGACGCCGTAGTCACACCGTCGGGTGTGCGTCTGGTCGCTCGCACTGGACGTAACCGGCCCCTATGACGCACCATTGGCACTCGAATACGCCGAGTGCCAAAACCACGGAGGCTGCCGTGCCGACCTACCAGTACGCATGCACCGCGTGCGGCCACCAACTCGAGGCGGTGCAGTCGTTCACCGACGAGCCGCTGTCCGAGTGCCCCACCTGCGAAGGCAAGCTGCGCAAGCTGTACTCGGCAGTGGGCATCGTGTTCAAGGGTTCGGGCTTCTACCGCACCGACTCCCGGTCGAACTCGAACTCGGCATCGCCGTCGACGACGAGTTCTTCCTCCTCGAGCGCCTCCGAGGGTGGGTCAGCCACGACGACGGCGACTGAAAGCAAGCCCGCGGAGAGCGCCAAGTCCGACAAGAAGCCGGCCAGCTCGACGACGGCGAGCTAGGCGCCCCCGGGGCGATCAGCCCCAGTGCGGCGGCCGGTCGGCCTGCAGCCGGTCATCGTTGCTGGTACCGCGCTCCCCCCAGCCCGCGTCGGTGTCGTCACCGGTCTGGTCGGGCAGGATCACGAGGTCGTCGAGGAAGGCGACCTCTCGCCGGTCGTCGGCGGAGTCGGGCGTGAAATCCAGTTCTTCGGTTCGGTGTGACACATACGCAGCGTAGTCCCGAGTGTCTGCCCGGAGTGGCGTGGAAGTGGCACATGTAAGGGTTTCCGCCGTCGGGTCCGTTCCCTCACACTGGCTGCAGTCCGCCCATCGAAGGGAATCTCCATGGGTATCGAAGACCCGACTGCGAACGCCGCCACACCGAACCCCCTCGCCCCCGAGAGCCAGGCTCCGGGCCGCCCGGCGACGCCGACATGGGCCGACGAGTCGACCATCGCCCTCCCGTTGACCGAGTTGTTCCCCGACGACGTCGAGGAGTGACCGCCAAATCTTGGTAGCGTCGGGCGGGTGAGCAGTCCGAGCCCGCTCGACGAGACTGGCCCGCAGGGCTTCGCCTGGCGGCCCGGACCTGTCGTCGACGACGAAGCACAGTGGCGGCGCCCTGCGGAAGGTTCGCCTTCGCTGTCACCGCCCGTCCCGCCGTCGGCGCGGGAGTCGGTGGCATACCCCGGGCCGCCTCCGGCCACGCCGCCGCCGGCCGGCTGGCGCCCGCCCCTCGTCGTGCAGGCGCCGCCGCCGCGAGCATTGCCGCCCCAGGACCTGCCACATCTGGACGACGCCGAGCAGCGGGCCCGCACGCTCACCTACGGCGTCGCGATGATCAGCGGAGCAATCATGATCGTCCTGATGCTGGTGCTGTGCGGGCGGGCGTTGTTCTGATCCGGGACCGCCCGTCCAACCGGCTCCGGCACCCACCTCACCTAGGGGACCATCTGGACAAATCCGGCGTGGCCGTCCCCACGGTGCCTTGAGCAGCGCGATCCTACGTGTTCTGATGGATGGGTGTCCGGCGAAGAAGTGCTGCGGTCCCGCGGTCTGCGGGTTACCCGGCCACGCCTGGCCGTCCTCGAGGTGCTCGACACCGACCACGGGCACCTCGACGTGGAGCAGATCACGGCCAAGGTGCGCACGCGGCTGGACTCGGTCTCGGTGCAGGCCGTCTACGACGTGCTCGGCGCGCTGGCGCGCGCCGGCCTGGCCCG
This sequence comes from Dactylosporangium sp., assembly GCA_025965915.1. Lineage (GTDB taxonomy): Bacteria > Actinomycetota > Actinomycetes > Mycobacteriales > Micromonosporaceae > Planosporangium. Next base: position 18,721 of record JAOPWA010000463.1, read on the forward strand.
ACGCATCGAGCCGGCGGGCGGCCCGGCCCATTTCGAACGCAGGGCCGGCGACAACCACCATCACATGGTGTGCCGCGGCTGTGGTGAGATCGCCGACGTCGACTGCGCGGTGGGAGCCGCGCCCTGCCTGGAACCGTCACAGCTGCACGGGTACGAGTTGGACGAGGCTGAAGTAACGTTCTGGGGCCTCTGTCCCCAGTGCCAGGCTCACCGCGCCGAAGACTGACGTGGCACGCTTACCTCGTGGACGGAGATGAAGATGATCTAGGGCTGTTCTGTCCCGGCTCCGTGACCCGGCGGGTGCACTCGGAGCCGATCATCGCGCTCGCCGGACAGCGGGCGCTCTCCCTGCTGACGCTC
>JAOPWA010000466.1 GCA_025965915.1 Dactylosporangium sp.
GTCAGCACTCGCTTAGCTTCGGAGACTGGTTGAGCATATGCCCGCGTGGAGAAATGAACGCTCGGAACCTGGCACCGTTCACTGCGGACGGGTCGAACGCTGCCACCCGGTGGCAGTTCTGGAACGCCAACTTCACCCCGAAGTGGCGTTCCAGCCCGCCCCGGATCGCGTCGCTTGCGAGGGCCCGCAGCAGTTGGCCGCGCTCGGCCTCGCTGGGTGGCGGAACGGCGTGGTCGGCGAACTGTCCACCATCACGTTTGAGGTCGGCGGCCACCTCACTGACAACGGCCCAGGCGTACGGCAGTGAGTCGCGTACGCAGGTGACGAACTCGGCTTCGTCGACCTCGCCGGCTTCGGCGCGCTCGAGCAACGCGGTGGGTACGTCGAGAGACATCGTGACTTGTTCCTTCCGGTAAATGACAGCAGTGGATCAATGACGGCAGTGGATCAATGGACAACAGTGGGTCAGTGGACCGCGGCGAGCGCCGCCGGCCCGAGAACGAACTCTGGATCGATCTGGGTGGCGAGGTCTTCGCCGACCCGGTCGTTGGCCCACGCGGTGGCGTTACGCAGGTGGAACTCGGCGGCCTGCGCGGTGTAGTGCGGCCAGTCCTTGACGCACGAGTCGACGGCTGCCCGCATCGTGTCCAGCGCGTTGACGTTGGTCGGTTCGAGGGAGTCGATCGGCAGCACCTGGCCGCGTTCGGCTGCCTTGACGTAGGACGAGCGTCCGATCCAGGTCAGCAGGTCCGTCCCGACGTGCTCTCGCAGGAAGGCCACGTCGGAGTCGTCATCAATCTTGTTGCCGACCACGGACACGCGCACCCCGAAGTCACGCGCGTACCCGACGTACTGGCGGTAGACCCCGACGCTGCGTACGGTCGGCTCGCACACGAGGAACGTCTGGTCGAACCGGGTGAACAGGCCGGAGGCGAACGAGTCCGCGCCGGCGGTCATGTCGACCACCACGTACTCGCCCGGCCCGTCGATGAGATGGTTGAGCAGCAGTTCCACCGCGCCGACCTTGGAGTGGTAGCAGGCCACTCCAAGGTCGGCGGTGGCGAACGGCCCGGTCACCGCCAGTCGCACGCCGCCGACCGGGCGCACGAGTCGGTCATAGAGCGGATTGGGTGTGTCGACGCCGAGCAGGCGCGAGCCTCGCCCGGGTGGCGTCGTCTTCACCATGGCGGCCGCGGACGAGATCCGCGGGTTGGTGCCCCGCAGGTACTCCTTGATCTCGCCCAGGTGATCGCCGAGGGCGGGCAGCAGGACCGCCTCGTCATCGGCGGCGCCCAGTGCGGCGGCCAGGTGTTGATTGATGTCGGCGTCCACGGCGAGCACCGGCGGGGGCGACCCGTCGGCTGTGGCGGTGCCGCTTGATGTGGTGGCGAGGTGACGAAGGAGCAGGGCGGCCAAGGTCGTCTTGCCGCTCCCGCCCTTTCCGACGAAGGCTATCTTCACAAGTGATACTGATATCCGTTTTCAATAACGGCGTCAAATCGAGCGCGGCATGGCGCGTGGAACGGCATGGCGCGTGGAACGGCATGGCGCGTGGAACGGCACAGCGCGTGAAATCGCAGGCGCGCCGACTCTCAGGCCCGCCGGGTCACCAGATTCCAGTACTCGCCCGGCAGTTGCACGGTGACGTCCAGGAACTCTGTTCCGACGGTCTCCCGCAGCGTGTTGAACACGGCTCTGGCGTACTCACGCGCCTGCGGGTGCGGTAGCAGCGCGGCCGGGTCGGTGGGGATACCGGTCCGCTCGGCGATCCGATTCAGGAACTCGTCCACCGACATGCGGCTGGTCGCCTCGTCCGCCCGGGCGGCGCCCCGTTTGAGCGGCGGGTGCAGGGATACCGGAAGCTGGGTGAGCAGGTCGTCGACCTCGCCCGGGCCGAGACGCTCGCCGAGCGTCTCCAGTACGGCGTCGGTGATCCGCTGGGCCCTGGCCGTGCTGACCCCTACGCGCCTGGCGACGCCGGCCAGAAACTGGTCGGCGGGTAGGCCGCCACCGGCGCCCGACCCCTTGGGAAGCAGTGGCACGTAGTCGTTGGACAGCCGGCTCACCATGTCGGCGTACCCGTCGTCGGACAGCGCCCGTCCGAGTGCCATGAAGACCGCCCGGGCGTGCCGCTCGGCCGTCTCCTCGTCCACGCTTTCGCGCTCGGCGATCCGGCGGAGGAACTCGGTCACGTCGAACGACTGCGCGGCGCCTTCGGAGAAGAGCCAACCGCCCAGTTCTGGCGGCAACTGCGGCACCAGGTGGCGGCACTCGTCGCGGCCCAGGTGTTCACCCAGCGTCGCCAGGGTCACCTGCGTCGCGCGTTCGGCGATCTCCCGGTCGGCGCCGATGGCCTGCTCGACGAGGGAGATGAACTGGTCGTAGTCCACTGTGCTCTGCCATCCGCTGCGGGTTGGATCGCGGGTCGGGGAATCGCGGGTTAGGGGATCTCGGCGTGGACCAGGGGCGTGTCGACCAAATGTTCGGCCAGGAACCACGCCTGCAACTCCCCGGTCCGGATGACGCCCGAAACCAGCAGGTCGTTGGTCCCGTCGTCACCGAGTTCGGCCGCCCGAGCCGCGGCGTCGTGCGACTCCTTCAGGATGATCTCGTGGGCCTCCAGGAGGCGGGACAACATTGCCGGCACCTCCTCGGCCCCGTCGGGCGCGCGCGGTACCCCCGTGATCTCCGCGGCCTTGCGCGGATCGCCGACGGCTATCCCGCCCAGGGTCTGTACCCGTTCGGCGAGCGCGTCCACCAGTTCGAGCTGTTCGCCGGCGTGCTTGTCCAGCAGGAGATGCAGTTGGTAGAACGTGACGCCACGCACCAGCCAGTGGTGCTTCTTGTACAGGGCATAGAGAATCTGCGTATCCGCCAAGATCCGGTTCAGCCACTCACAGGAGTACCTGCGGGTCTCGCTGGACAACGCGACCGGAAACTGCCGTACGGTACCGAATGCTTGAATCTCCCGACCGTGCTGGTGCAGCCAGGGTTGGCTTCGGATCTCGGTGGCGGTCATAGGCGCTCCACTGCCGCGATCCCCGCGCTCGTAACCTGGGCCCGTACGGGTGAGAAAAGGGGTAGGGCGGGTGTCGACGGGGTAGGGAGGGGCGATGCCAACCCGGCCAAAGGTGCGCCTGTCCCGCGCCCTCGGTATCCCGCTCACGCCCAAGTCGACCCGGTACTTCGAACGCCGGCCGTACCCGCCCGGTGTGCACGGACGCCGGCGGCGCAACCCGAGCGACTACCGGCTGCGCCTGCTGGAGAAGCAGCGCCTGCGCCACCAGTACGACATCCGCGAGCGGCAACTGCGACGGGTCGTGGACGAGGCGTTCCGCAGCCCCGGCAGGACCGGCGAGATCCTGATCGAGTTGCTGGAGCGACGGCTGGACGCCGTGGTGCTGCGGGCCGGCTTCGCGCGCACCATCTACCAGGCCCGCCAGATGGTCTCGCACGGGCACATCACGGTGAACGGACGCAAGGTCGACATCCCGTCGTACCGGATGCGACCGGGAGAGACCGTCCAGGTTCGGGAGGCAGCCCGGGAGAAGCCGCCGTTCGTGCTCGCGGCCGCCGGCGCGCATGCGCCCGCCGGCCCGATCCCGCCCTACCTCGACGTACGGCTGCCCGAGCTGACCGCCACCCTCACCCGCGAGCCGCAGCGCGCTGAGGTACCCGTCATCTGCGAGGAGCAACTCGTGGTCGAGTACTACTCGCGCTGAGCGCAGAAAGCACTCAGCGCACAAAGCACTCAAGCAGGAGCCGGGCCGGCTACGGCAGAGCGCTGCGTATTACCGCTGGGGGTGTGGGATCCGTTCCGATGGGCTGTGGACCGGGTTGAACACGTCGTCGGGCTGCCCCGCGTCGATGGGCTGGAAGACATAGCGCACGAAGTCCCAGCCCGCCTCGTTGTTGAGGCTGCCTTGCCACTGGCCGAGGGCGTCGACGCCGACGACCTGCCTGGCGCCGTTCGCGTCGTCTTCCACCAGCGCCCAGACGGTGAGCGGAGACGTCCGGGTGTCCTCGGGAGTGAGGCGCCAGCGCGCGTACCAGCCTGCCGGGGCCGGTTCGATCTCGATGATCCTCTTCACGGGGCCCTTCCTTTCGCTGGCTGTCTCTAGCTTGTCGCTGCTGCCCCGGTCGGCGGCCGATAACCATTCGAATGCGGCCCTTGTCCAGCCTCCTGATCAAGACGCGGATCCGTTCGAGGCATGAAGCCCACGCCGATGGGTAGTGCCGCGTGCGTGTACGGCAAACGGAGTGGTCGCCCTGAAGATCAGGACGGTGACAGTCGTCGCGGTGTCCTCTCCGCGGAGGTCCGTGCCGGCCAGTACAAGTACAACGACATCGAGGTGGCGGCGGCCCACCTCCGCGGGATGCTCGACGCGCTCCGGTAGACCGCCGCCCGCACAGAAAGCCAGCACAGAAAGGACGAGTCGAGATGGCCGGTACTACTGGGTATCACTCGTTCGACACCACGGTCGACAAGACCAACCGACTCCTGAAGGAGATCGAGCAGGAGTACGGGTGGCCCAAAGATCGCCGCAACCAGTCGTACGCGGCGCTGCGCGGAGTACTGCACGCGCTTCGCGACCGCTTGACGATCGAAGAATCGGCGCAGCTCTCGGCGCAGCTACCGATGCTGGTCCGCGGCCTGTACTACGAGGGCTGGGTTCCGAGTGACGTGCCCATGAAGCTGAGCCGGGACGAGTTCTTCGACCGGGTACGGCGCGAGTTCCCCTACGAGGTGAGGGGCGGGACGCAGGAACTGGTCTCGACGGTGTTGCGGGCCCTCAAGCTCTACGGCACCGAGGGTGAGTGGGAGGACGTCAAGGCCAGCATGCCGAAGGAGCTCGCCACGGTGGTGCCCTAACGGCTCCTCGAGCCGGCTCTACTCCTCCGGCTCCTCGAGTCGGAACCCGACCTTCATGGTCACCTGGACGTGGCCGATCTGGCCCTCCTCCAGGTGTCCACGGATCTCCACGACCTCGAACCAGTCCAGGTGTCGCAGAGTCTCGGCGGCCCTTGTCAGCCCGTTGCGGATCGCGGCATCCACGCCTTCGGGCGCGGTGCCGACGATCTCGGTGACCCGGTAGGTGTGGTTCATGTCCACAAGCTACCGGGATCCGGGCTGACACGCCGTTCGCCTGCCGCACCCGCGGCGACGGCGAGCGGGTTTCGTACGCTGTCGCGGTGATCAGAACATGCTGACCGTGGACCGGACCGAGATCGAATCGGGTGTCGAGGGCTTGCGCCTGGCCGTGGGCGAGGACGGCGTGGCTGTCCTGCTGATCGACCGGCCGGCGAAGCGCAACGCCGTCACCCTGGCGATGTGGCAGGCGCTGCCGGGCCTGCTGGCCGGGTTGGCCGAGGACCCGCGGGTACGGGTGCTGCTGCTGGCCGGGGCCGGCGAGGGGTTTTCGGCCGGGGCGGACATCGCCGAACTGCTCCACGTGTACGGCGATCCGGAGCGCGCCGACGCCTACCACGCGACGAACGTCGCGGCCGAGGAGGCGCTCGCCGCGTTCCCCCGGCCGACGATCGCGGTCATCGCCGGGCCGTGTGTCGGCGGCGGATGTCAACTCGCGATCGCTTGTGACCTGCGCCTGGCGGAGTCCGGCGCCCGCCTCGGGATCACGCCGGCGAGGCTGGGGGTGGTGTACCCCGCCGTGCCGACCGCCCGGCTGGTGCGGTTGATCGGGCCGGCGCGAGCGAAGTACCTGCTGTTCTCCGCCGACCTGGTCGGCGCCGAGCGGGCGGCGGAGCTCGGCCTGGTCGACGAGGTGGTGGCGACCGGGCAACTGGGGGAGCGGGCGCTCACGTTCGCGCGGACCATCGCCGGGCGCTCACCACAGACTCTCGGCGCGGTCAAGGACGTGGTCAACGCGGTGACGGTCGGTGACGACCCGCAGGCGGCGGTGGAGCCGTGGGAGCGCAGGTCCCGCCACGCCCCGGACGTACGGGAGGGCCTGGCCGCGTTCGTGGAGCGCCGTCCGCCCACGTTCTGACCGGAGATTCAGGCCCGGCCGCCGCCGCTCCATGCCGCGGCGGGCGGGTCCAGGTCGCCGGGTGAGATCCTCAGGACCTCCTCGAAGCCCCGCCGGCCGGAGTCGGTCACGCGTACCGCGCGGTTGTTGCCGGTACGGGTGATCCAGCCGATGTCGAAGAAGCGCCCGCACAGCGCCGCGCCGGCAGATCCCGCCAGGTGGTGGCGGCGTTCGGTCCAGTCGAGGCAGTGACGCACCAGCGGACGGCGGGTCGACCGCAGCGCCGAGACGTCGATCCCCAGGTCGACCAGCCAGCGCAGGCCCGCCTCACTGAGGGCCCAGCCGGGCTCCAGCAGCCCTCGGGCGGCCATGGCGTCGACGACCAGCACACCGACGCGGCCGGCGAGGTGGTCGTAGCAGGTACGGGCATGGGCGAGCGCCGCCGCGGCCTTCGCCCCCCGCAGCGATTTTATGGGCGCGGCGATCCGGGGCGCGTACGCGGCCAGATCCTCGATCATTTCGGCCACGCCCGGGTTCGCCAGTCGCACGTACCGGTGCCGGCCCTGGCGTTCTTCGGCGAGCAGGCCGCCGCTGACCAGTTGGGTCAGGTGCACGCTCGCCGTTGACGGGGCCACCCCGGCCATCCGGGCCAATTCGCCGGCGGTCCACGCCCGCCCGTCCAGGAGTGCCAGGCAGAAACTCGCCCGGGTGCCGTCGGCCAGTAGCGCGGCGAGTTGTGCCATGGACCGGCCGTCGGCGGTTGTTTCGTTCACCACGCGTGTCACCGTACGTGGCGCATGGTTAGGTGCTGGACGAAACGTGCTGGTCAGGCGGACTCGCGTATGACCAGTTCGGTGGGGAGCACCGTGGCGGGCTCGATCGTCTCGCCGTCGGCGATGCGCAGCAACTGGCGGGCCATCGTACGCCCGATGTCGGCGATGGGCTGGCGGACCGTGGTCAGAGGTGGCTCGGTGTAGCGGGCGATCTCGTTGTCGTCGAAGCCGATCACGGCGACGTCGTCGGGCACCCGCCGGCCGGCCTGGCGCAGCGCCCGCATCGCGCCCTCTGCCATCAGGTCGGAAGCGACGAACACGGCGTCCAGGCCGGGGTCGTCGGCGAGCAGTTGGCGCATCGCCGAGATTCCCGACCCGCGGGTGAAGTCGCCGACGGCGATGATCGAGCGTCGGTCGGAGTCGCGCAGTTCCGTGCGGTATCCGTTGAGCCGGTCGATGCCGGCGACCATGTCCTGCGGGCCGGCGATGGTGGCGATTCGCCGCCGACCGGTAGCGAGCAGGTGGCGCACGGCCAACTGGGCGCCACCCTCGTTGGCGACGTCCACATAGGGCACCACTGCCCGCCCCATCGGCCGGCCGTTGACCACCACCGGGAGCCCCATTCGGACGAGCGTGCCGGGCAGCGGGTCGGCGCCGTGCATCGAGGCGACCATGACGCCGTCGACGTGCCCGCCGAGGGCGTACTGCTCGACCCGGTCGTGGCTGGCGCTGGAGTTGACCATCATGAGCACGAGTTGCTTGCCGGCGGCGTCGAGTTCCTGGCTGGCGCCCTGCACGATGGTCGGGAAGAACGGGTCGTCGGAGAAGACCCGGCCGGCGGACTCGGTCAGTACGAGGGCGATCGAATTGGTGCGCTGGGTGACCAGGCTGCGGGCCGCCTGGTTGGGTACGTACCCCAGGTCGGCGACGGCGCGCAGGACGGCTTCGCGGATGTGCGACGCGACGGTCGGGGAGCCGTTGACGACGCGGGAGGCCGTTGCCCGTGACACCCCGGCCCGGCTGGCGACGCTCTCCAAGGTGGGCCGTTCGCGGCCGGGCGCCCCAAGGCTCATGCTGTCCTCCCACTCGTACGGGCTTATGGCCCGACGCCTTCCTACCCTCCATCGTGCCGTGTCAGACCCGTGGTGGTGGGCCGGGCTGTCTCCCGGTCGCCTCACTGTACCGGTTGCGAAAGCGCTCTCCGCACCATTCAGGCGATCTTCGTCAATTCGGTTGTGTTACCGGGTGACTCGCGATGCCCTCAAAAGAGGGCCTCCCAGGGTATTGATATCGACGAACGTCCAATGCACGCTCTAGCGCACGTCAGAGAGCGCTCTCACGTACTTGACGCCCCCTTCCCGCCGGGCGCCTGGGCCCCCCCACCCGCCGCGCGGCAGAGCGCCCCACGGTGTACGGACACAAGGAGTCTTCATGCGCCTCGCGACAATCCGGCGATCGACCCTGGCAACCTGCAGGCGCACCTGCTGGCTGGCTCCGGGACGGCCGACATCGAGGCCATCGAGGTCGGTCAGATCCCCGGCTTCCGCCCACAGGCGACCAAGTTCGTCGACTTCCTCAAGTACGGGGCCAACAAGGACAAGTGGGAGTTGCTGGAGGCCGGCCGGCTCGACGGCTGCTCCAGCTGGAGGCTGTACTGGCACGTCGTGCTACCGATCGCCCGACCGGCCGCGGCGGTACTGGGCCTGCTGACCTTCATGGCTACCTGGAACGACTTCTTCTGGCCGCTGGTGGCGATGACGCAGCAGAATCCCACGGTTCAGGTGTCGCTGTCGGCGCTGCAGGGCGGGTACGTTCAGGACTATTCGCTCGTACTCAGCGGTGCTCTCATCTCGACACTGCCGGTTCTGGTGGTCTTCGCGTTGATGGGCCGGCAGATTCTGGGAGGAATCATGCAGGGGGCGGTCAAAGGATGACATCGGCGTTGAAGGCGGAGGCGTCCACCGAGGGCCGGCTGCGGTTTCCGCCAGACTTCCTGTGGGGCGCGGCGACGGCCGCATACCAGATCGAAGGTGCGGCGACCGAGGACGAGCGGACGCCGTCCATCTGGGACACCTTCTCGGCGACGCCCGGCAAGGTCCGGAACGGCGACACCGGCCATGTGGCAGCCGACCACTACCACCGGTGCGGCGAGGACATCGCGATCATGTCCGACCTCGGTCTGAAGGCGTACCGGTTCTCGGTGGGCTGGCCGCGGGTGCGGCCGGCCGGCAGCGGCCCGGTCAACCCCGCCGGTATGGGGTTCTATGACCGGCTCGTCGACGGCCTGCTCGCCGCGGGTATCCGTCCGGTGCTCACGCTGTACCACTGGGACCTGCCGCAGGAGCTGGAGGACGCCGGTGGCTGGACCAACCGGGACACCGCGTACCGGTTCGCCGAGTACGCCGGGCTGGTCGCCGATCGTCTCGGTGACCGGGTCGGGTTGTGGAGCACCCTGAACGAGCCGTGGTGCTCGGCGTTTCTGGGGTACGGCTCCGGTGAGCACGCGCCGGGCCGCACCGACCCGGCCGCCGCCCTGACCGCGGCCCACCACCTGCTGCTCGCGCACGGGCTCGGCGTACAGGCACTGCGCGCCGCCAGCCTGCGCGCCGACGCCCAGGTCTCGTTGGTCATCAACCCCACCACGGTGCGGCCGGTCAGCAACGCGCCCGGCGACGTCGACGCGGCCCGGCGGATCGACGGCCTGATCAACCGGATCTTCCTCGACCCGGTGCTGCGGGGGCACTACCCGGCCGACGTGCAGGCCGATACGGCCCACCTGACCGGCTGGAATTTCGTGCGCAACGGGGACCTGGCGACCATCGCGACCCCGATCGACCTGCTGGGCGTCAACTACTACCAGCCGATGCTCGTCGGCGCCGGCGAGCCTCCCGGCCCGGTCCCCGTCAGCTCGCCGGAGGCGGTCCGCCCACCGTCGGCGTGGCCGGGCAGCGAGGACGTGCGTTTCCTCCAGCCCCCCGGCCCGCTCACCGACATGGGCTGGTCGGTCGACGCCAGCGGGCTGCGTGAGCTGCTCGGTCGCATCCGACGGGACTACGGCGACATTCCGCTGGTCATCACCGAGAACGGGGCGGCCTACGCCGATGAGCCGGACCCGGCCGGGGAGGTGCACGACCCGGAGCGGGTCAGGTACCTGCACGAGCACCTGACGGCCGCGCACGAGGCGCTGCGCGACGGCGTCGACCTGCGGGGATACTTCGCCTGGTCACTGCTGGACAACTTCGAGTGGGCGTACGGCTACTCGAAGCGGTTCGGCATCGTCCACGTCGACTACACCACCCAGCGGCGGACCCTCAAGGACAGCGCGTACTGGTATCGCGACGTCATCACCGGCGGTGGGGTGCCCGTGACCTGACGGGTGCCAGGCCCTAGCCTGTCGCCATGACGAAGGTCGCCGGGATCGACTCCTCCACCCAGTCAACGAAGGTCGTCGTCTGTGACGCCGAGACCGGGAAGGTGGTCGCCGAGGCAAGCGCACCGCACCCGGAAGGCACCGAGGTCCACCCCGACGCCTGGTGGTCGGCGCTGGACGCGGCGACCTCCGGCGGCCTGCTCGACGACGTCGCGGCGATCGGCGTCGGCGCGCAGCAGCACGGCCTCGTCACCCTGGACGAGGCCGGTGACGTCGTCAGGCCCGCCCTGCTGTGGAACGACACCCGGTCGGCCGCGGCCGCCGACGATCTCGTACGCGACCTCGGGGGCCCGGCGGCCTGGGCGGAGGCGGTCGGCTCGGTACCCGTCGCCAGCTTCACCGTGACCAAGCTGCGCTGGCTGGCCCAGCACGAGCCGCACCTCGCGGAGCGGGTCACCGACGTCATGCTGCCCCACGACTGGCTGACCTGGCGGCTGCTCGGGCCGGGATCGTCCCCGGTCACCGACCGCGGTGACGCCTCCGGGACCGGCTACTGGTCGCCGGCCACGGGTGCGTACCGCGAGGACATCGTCGAGCGCGCCTTCGGCCGGGTGCCGAGACTGCCCCGGGTACTGCGACCGCAGGAGACCGCCGGCGAGACGCCTGCCGGGGTGCTGGTCTCCGCCGGTACCGGGGACAACATGGCGGCGTCCCTCGGCCTGGACGCCCAGGCCGGTGACGTCGTCGTGTCGCTGGGCACCAGCGGCACCGCATTCGCCGTGCACTCCCGTCCGGTGGCCGACCCGACCGGAACCGTTGCCGGTTTCGCGGACGCCACGGGGCAGTACCTGCCGCTGGTGTGCACGCTCAACGCCGCCCGCGTCCTCACCGCGGCGGCGCGGATGCTCGACACCGATCTGGCCGGTCTGGATCGGCTCGCGCTCAGCGCGCCGGCGGGGGCCGACGGACTGGTCCTGCTGCCCTACCTGGAGGGCGAGCGCACGCCCAACCTGCCCGACGCCACCGGCACCCTGGCCGGGCTTCGGCGTGCCAACATGACCCCGGAGAACCTGGCCCGCGCGGCGGTCGAGGGGATGCTCTGCGGTCTGGCCGACGGTCTGGCCGCTCTCCGCGCGCTCGGTGTCGAGGTGCGACGGGTCCTGCTGATCGGCGGGGCGTCGCGCTCACGCGCGGTCCGAGCGAGCGCGCCGATGGTGTTCGGCGCACCGGTCGTGGTACCCCAGCCTGGGGAGTACGTCGCGCTCGGCGCCGCCCGGCAGGCGGCGTGGGCCCTTGCCGGGGGCAACCAGCCGCCGCGCTGGGATGCCGACCATTCCAGTGGCGAGGTCCGCGAGGTCACAGCCGCGGATGCGCAAGCGGGGGAGCGGATCCGGACCGCGTACGCCACGGCCTGGTCCACCAGCTACGGCGTCTGAGCGGTCTTACCACCATTGCCCCCCGGTCGCGCTGCGAAATGGCTCGGTGCGGGCGCAAGCGGGCAGTTAACGGGCAGCAATCGGGCACTGTGGCTGTCTGAACGGGCGCGTTGTCTAGGTGTAAATGACCGAAGCGGGCCTCTTGAACGCCCAACTCGCCACGCCCGAACGGGCAAAATCAGACCCGAATGAACTTGTTGTGAGCCTGTTCACACAGTTACGCGGATGTTAGAAATTGCTCACTAATAGACGCGGAGCGAAACCGTAGGGGCGCAGGGAGGTGGGGGATGAACGCGGAGGAGCGGCAGCACCGGATCCTGAGCATGGCCCGCCGGGACGGGGACGTCGACGTGGCCAAACTCGCCGCCGACCTGGCGGTGGCGCCGGAGACGATCCGGCGGGACCTGCGCCAACTGGAGAAGCACGGACTGATCCGCCGCACCCACGGCGGGGCCTATCCGGTCGAGACCGCCAGCTTCGAGACCACCCTCGCCATGCGGACCACCCGTCGGGTACCCGAGAAGCGGAGGATCGCCGCGGCGGCCGCCGAACTGCTCGGAGACGCCGAGACGGTCTTCATCGACGAGGGGTTCACCCCGCAGTTGATCGCGGAGGCGTTGCCGACCGACCGGTCGTTGACGGTGATCACGGCGTCGCTGAGTACGGCTGCCGGGCTGGCCACCTCCACCTCCACCTCCGTGCTGCTCCTCGGCGGTCGGGTACGGGGCCGCACGCTGGCGACGGTGGATCACTGGGCCACCCGGATGCTGGCCGGCTTCGTCATCGACCTGGCGTTCGTCGGCGCGAACGGGATCTCCCGCGAACATGGTCTGACCACCCCTGATCCGGCGGTCGCGGACGTGAAGTCGCAGGTCGTCCGGGTCGCGCGGCGCCGGGTATTCGCGGGGGTCCACACCAAGTTCGGGGTGAGCAGTTTCTGCCGGTTCGCCGAGGTGGCCGACTTCGACACGATCGTCACGGACTCCGCGCTGCCGGCCCTGGAGGCACACCGCTACTCGCTACTCGGGCCCCAGGTGATCCGGGTTTGACCGCGTCACCTTGACCGGCCCTGCCATCTGTCAGTCCGGTTCTCACCACCGCTCGCATCACCACGAAACCCTTATGACCCTCACTGGAGGTTTGCTGTGCAAAAACAGGGGAGACGAGGCCGTCTCACGTCCGCGATGGCCATCGCGGCCGTCGCGGGCCTGGCCGTAGCCGGCTGTTCGGGCGCCGGAAACAGCGGTTCCGGGGCGGCCAGCGACAAGACCATCACCGCGCTGATGGTCGGCAACCCGCAGATGGAAGACATCGCCAAGCTCACCGCCGACAACTTCACCAAGCAGACCGGCATCACGGTGAAGTTCACGATCCTTCCCGAGAACGAACTGCGCGACAAGGTCACGCAGGACGTCGCGACGCAGGGCGGCCAGTACGACGTCGCCACGATCGGCGCGTACGAGGCACCGATCTGGGCCAAGAACAACTGGCTCCACGAGCTGTCCAGTTACGCCGACAAGGACAGCGCCTACGACAAGGGCGACCTGCTCCCGCCGATGGTCAAGTCCCTGTCCGGCGAGGACAACAAGATGTACGCCGCGCCGTTCTACGGCGAGTCGTCGTTCCTGATGTACAACAAGGACCTCTTCGCCGCCAAGGGCCTGACCATGCCCGAGCGGCCGACCTGGCAGCAGGTCGCAGACTTCGCCGCCAAGATCGACGACAAAGCGAGCGGCACCGCCGGTATCTGCCTGCGCGGGCTGCCGGGCTGGGGCGAGGTGTTCGCGCCGCTCACCTCGGTGGTCAACACGTTCGGCGGCACCTGGTTCGAGAAGGACTGGACGCCCAAGGTGAACTCGCCGGAGTTCACCGCGGCCACGAAGTTCTACGTCGACCTGGTCCGCAAGTACGGCGAGGCAGGCGCCTCGCAGGCCGGGTTCACCGAGTGCCTGAACACGTTCGGTCAGGGCAAGGCCGGGATGTGGTACGACGCCACCTCGGCCGCCGGCACCCTCGAGGACCCGAAGGCCAGCAAGGTCGCCGGCAAGGTCGGCTACGTGTACGCGCCGGTGGAGAAGACCAAGGCGTCGGGCTGGCTGTGGGCCTGGGCCTGGGCGATGCCCAAGACCACGAAGAAGGCCGACAACGCCTGGAAGTTCATCTCCTGGGCGACCAGCAAGGACTACGAGAAGCTGGTCGGCGAGAAGCTGGGCTGGCCGCGGGTACCCGCCGGCAAGCGGGCGTCCACCTACAACATCCCCCAGTACAAGGACTCGGCCAAGGCGTTCGCCGACGTCACGCTCAAGGCGATCGAGGAAGCCGATCCGACCAACCCCGGCGTGCAGCCACGACCGGCGCTCGGCGTGCAGTTCGTCGGCATTCCGGAGTTCGCCGACCTGGGGACGAAGGTGTCCCAGGAGGTGGCGGCATCCATCGCGGGTAACAGCAGCGTCGATCAGGCGCTCGCGAACGGCCAGAAACTCGCCGAGGAAGTGGCGAAGAAGTACCGGAAGTAGGGCCCGGGCGCGCCACCCGCGAGGGTGGCGCGCCCCTTCTGAGGAAGGCCTGAATCAAGTGACCCAGGTGATAACTACCGAAGCCGATACGGGCGAAGCCCGGCACCGGGCGGCCCGGACCTACGGCGGCAGCGCCCGCGACCGCTGGGGACGGCGACTGCCGCTGCTGCCGGCGCTGGTGTTCGCGATCGTCATCACGCAGATCCCGTTCCTCGTCACGCTGTACCTGTCCACGCTCGGCTGGAACGCGCTGCGGCCCGGCGAGCGCCACTTCGCCGGCCTGAGCAACTACGGCCGGGTGCTGACCGACGCCCGGTTGCGGGCCGCGCTGGTCAACACGGTCGTGTTGACCGCGAGTGCGGTGATCGTGTCGGTCATCATCGGGCTCGGGCTGGCGATCCTGCTCGACCGGAAGTTCCCCGGCCGGGGGGTGGTCCGCACCCTGCTCATCACCCCGTTCCTGGTGATGCCGATGGCCGCGGCGCTGTTGTGGAAGCACGCGATCTACAACCCGGCGTACGGCCTGATCAACGGACTCGTCGGCGGCCACACCGACTGGGTGTCGAGCTACCCGATGGTGGCCGTGGTCGCCACGCTGGTCTGGCAGTGGACCCCGTTCATGATGCTGATCCTGCTCGCCGGGCTGCAGAGCCAGAGTGAGGAGACCCTCGAGGCGGCCCGGGTCGACGGCGCCGGTCCGTGGCGCATCTTCACCCACATGACGCTCCCGCACATGCGGCAGTACCTGGAGTTGGCCGCGCTGCTCGGCTCGATCTACCTGGTGCAGACGTTCGACGCGGTGTTCACCATCACCCAGGGCGGGCCGGGCACGGCCACGACCAACCTGCCGTACGAGATCTACCTGACCACGTTCCGAAAGTTCGAGTATGGCGAAGCCGCCGCGGCGGGGGTCGTCGTGGTGATCGGCACCATCGTCGTGGCGACGTTCGCGCTGCGGGTCATCTCCAGCCTGTTCCAGATGGAGGAGGGACGATGAAGAGGTCCGGCGCCACCGCGGTCTGGACGGTCGTCGCATGGGCGGTCGGGATCGCGTTCGTCTTCCCGGTGCTGTGGATGGTGCTCACCGGGTTCAAGCAGGAGCAGGACGCGGCGAGCAACCCGCCGACGTGGCTGTTCACTCCGACGTTCGACCAGTACCGGCAGGTCTTCGGCCGCAACATCACGCCGTTCCTGCTCAACTCGTTCATGGCCAGCGGGTTCTCCACCGTCCTGGTGGTCGCGCTCGCGACCCCGGCGGCGTACGCGCTGTCGATGCGGCCGGTCGGCAAGTGGCGCGACGTGCTGTTCTTCTTCATCTCGACCAAGATGCTGCCGGCGGTGGCCGCGCTGCTGCCGATCTACCTGCTCGTCAAAGAGTTGGGGATGCTCGACAACATCTGGACGATGGTCATCCTGTACACCTCGATGAACCTGCCGCTCGCGGTGTGGATGATGCGCTCGTTCCTGCTCGAAGTGCCCAAGGAGATCATCGAGGCCGCGTCGGTCGACGGGGCTGGCCTGGGGCTGACGATCCGCAAGGTGATCCTGCCGATCGTCTCGCCCGGCCTCGCCGCCACCGCGCTGATCTGTTTCATCTTCGCCTGGAACGAGTTCTTCTTCGCGGTCAACCTGACCGCGACCAACGCCGGTACCTCGCCGATCTTCCTGGTCGGCTTCATCTCCTCGGAAGGTCTGTTCCTCGCCCGGCTGTCCGCCGCGGCGACGCTGGTCTCGCTGCCGGTTTTGATCGCCGGTTGGCTGGCGCAGAACAAGCTGGTCCGTGGACTGTCGATGGGAGCTGTGAAGTAATGAAGGCCGCCGTTATCGTCGAACCCGGTCGGATCGAGATCCAGACCGTTCCGGATCCGACGCCCGGTCCCCGTGACGTCGTCGTCGCCGTCGCGGGTTGCGGGATCTGCGGTACCGACCTGCACATCATGGAGGGCGAGTTCGCGCCGGCGTACCCGATCGTGCCGGGGCACGAGTTCGCCGGCGAGGTGGTGGCCACGGGTGCGGATGTCACCGAGGTGCGGGTCGGTGACCGGGTCGCCGTCGACCCGTCACTGCACTGTGGAGAGTGCTACTACTGCCGGCGGGCGCGCGGCAACCTGTGCGAGAACTGGGCGGCCATCGGGGTGACCACGGCCGGCGGCGCCGCCGAGTACGCGGTCGCGCCGGTGAAGAACTGCTTCCGGCTACCCGACGGCGTCGACACCGCCGACGCGGCGCTGATCGAACCGCTGTCGTGCGCGGTACGCGGCTTCGACGTGCTGGCGCGCAACATGGCCGACAACTACCTCATCTACGGCTCCGGCACGATGGGCCTGATGATGATGGAGCTGGCCAAGCGGGCGGGGGCGGCCAGCGTGTCGATGGTCGACCTCAATCCCGAACGGCTGGAGACGGCGAAGCTGCTCGGCTGCACCGCCGCGGTGACCGCGGCCGACGAGCTGGACGCGCCGCGCGGCTGGGACGTCGTGGTGGACTGCACCGGCGTTGCGGCGGCCATCACCGACGGCCTGCGACGGGTCGGTCGTGGCGGCACGTTTCTGCAGTTCGGCGTCGCCAACTACGACGCGCGGGTCAGCATCGAGCCGTACAAGATCTACAATCAGGAGATCACGATCACCGGCTCGATGGCGGTGC
>JAOPWA010000482.1 GCA_025965915.1 Dactylosporangium sp.
GCATCGCCGTCGACCGGTTCCCACAGCAGCCCGAGACGTCCAACCGCCACTATCGCGACCACCCGCTGACCTGGGACGAGCTTCGGCTGCGGGCGTCGGCCGACGGCGAGGAGATGGAGTGGCGCCCCAAGACCGACCGGGACGCGTTCAAGGAAGTCTGGCTGCTGTTCGAGAACGCCGACGGCCGGTTCCCGCTCTACCCCGGACAGCGCGCGCAGATCGAGTACGCCTACCGGGTCGGTGTCGACAAGTGGGGCCAGTGGTTCCAGCGCGCGGTCCGCCTACCAACCCGCAACCTGGTCGTACGGCTGTCGTTCCCGGTCGCGCTCCGGCCGGTGGTCTGGGGCGTCGAGACGTCGCTGTCAGCCGAGGCCGTACCGCTGCGTACGCCGATCGAGCAGGAAGTCGCCCGGGACCGCGTGTACTTCTCGTGGAGCACCGATACGCCGTTGCTGCACGCCCGGTACCGGCTGGAGTGGCGCTATCGGACGCCGGTCGGGCCCGGGTCCGACCGTTCGGCCGTGGGTTCCGCAGGTTCGGCCGCCGGTTCGGGCCTGGGTTCCGTCGGTTCGGCCGTCGGTTCGGGCCTGGGTTCCGTCGGTTCGGCCGGTTCGGCCGGTTCGGCCCCTGGTTCGGCCGAACCACGCCGGGGTCCCCGTTCCAGCGACCGCATGCGGGCGGTCGGCATCGTGCAGCGGGGTGCCGAGATATTGCGGACCCCGGCCCGACCGTTCGACCTGCCCCGCCAGGAACTGGTCGCGCACGGCGTGGTGTCCCGCCTGTTCGCAGTGCTGGACCGGGTCGGCGCGCTGCACCCGTTCAGGAAGGGGATGGGACTGGCCGCGCCGCAGCTCAACCTCGGCTGGGCGGTGGCGGTGGTGCGCCCGTCCGACCCGGACGCGCAGCCAACCATCCTGCTCAACCCGCGCGTACTCGAGACGTCGGCGGAGATGGACGAGCAGTACGAGGGCTGCCTGTCGTTCTTCGACGTCCGTGGCAAGGTCAGCCGGCCGTTGTGGATCGAGGTGGAGGGCACCCTGCCCAACGGCGCGCAGATGATCAATCGGTACGAGCGGGAGCTCGCCCGGCTCGTCCTACACGAGATCGACCATCTGGACGGACGGCTCTACGTGGACCGGATGCCGCCCGGCTCCCTGCTCGTTCCCGTCGAGGAGTACGAGCAGACCGGGCAGCCCTGGCGCTACTGAACCGCTACATGTCGCCGAACGCGTCGTACTTGATGCGTATCGACGGCACCCTCATCTCCGCGAGCGAGCGCATGGTCGCCTTGACCATGCTGGGCGAGCCCGATACGAAGACGTCGTGGTTGTCCCATGGGCCGTGGCGGACGATGACGTCGGAGATATTGCCCTGTTCGCCGTCCCACGTGGGGTCCTCGCTGCACGCGGGGACCACCGACAACCAGGGGAACCGGGAGGCGATCTCGTTCAGCGTCTCCAGGTCGTAGAGATCGTCGCGGTCCTTCGCACCGAAGAAGACGTGCACCCACCGGTTGCGGTTGAACTTGGCCAGTTCCTCGATCATCGCCTTGATCGGCGCGAGGCCGGTGCCGCCGGCGACGAAGACGATGTCACGGCTGGACTTACGGTCCAGCATCATCGACCCCATCGGCGCGGCCAGTCGCACCATGTCACCGGGCTGGAGCTTGCGGACCAGGGCGCTGGAGACCCAGCCGGCGCCGATCGCGCGGACGTGGAAGTCGATCGTGTTGTCCATCCGCACGGCGTTGGCCGGCGAGTACATGCGCCACAGCCGCGGCTGGTAACGGGTTTCGACGCTGAGGTACTGGCCCGGCTCGTACTGGATCGGCTGCAGCGTCTTGCACGTGAAAACGGCGATGTCGCGGCTGCGCCGTTCGTGGCTGATCACTTCGGCGTGCAGGTACGGCGGGGTGTTGGCGTCCGCTTCGGCACCCTGCATCATCGCCTGCGCGATCCGGCCGTACGCGTCGCGCCACGCCTGGTCGTACTCCACCGACCACTGCTCGCCGGCGAAGGTGCGCAGCGCGTCCATGAGCGCGAAACCTACGGTGTCGTAGTGCTCCGGCTCGGCGTGGAACTTGCGGTGGTCGCGCCCGAGCGAGCGCAGGTACTCGCCGAAGCGCTCCGGGTCGTCGACCGTCTGCACGGCGGTGACGATCGCGCCCAGCAGTCGTGCCCGCTGGACATCCATCTGCACGGGGAACAGCTCGCGTAGCTGCGGGTTGGACAGGAACATCCGCGCGTAGAAGTAACTGGCGAGCTTGTCTTGCCGCTCCTCGACCAGCGTCCAGCTCTCCTTCAACAGCCGCGACATACTGTGCATCGACGCCCTCTGGTGTGTTGGCCCTCGCGACGCGGGGTGACCGCGCTGGTCGGGTCTGGCGGAGCTGGTTCGGCGGTGTCGGCGAATCAGGCTCCATCCGTTGGTATGGCCATGGGCACGTGGTTCGTCACGCGATGTGTGGTCATGTGTCGTGTGCGTGCCGTTACCAAGACTGCGCACACTCGTTACCCAGTCGTCGCACTGGCTGTGCGATATGGGCAGTTTGATCACGCGTTTTACGTGTCTGTGTGCCATCGTGTGCACGTGTGGGCATGCGGCATGTGCGGCCGGAGATCGTCTTGTACTCCGACCGGAGGAGCGTCGTGGACCACCCGAACACCTGGCCCGGCTCGGCGGGTGAGCACCAACTGCAGGAGCGGTTCGGCACCGCTGAGCGGGCCGAGCGCTTCTACTCCCAGCAGGTACTCGATCACCTGAACGAGCAGATGCGCGAGTTCGTCGCCGATCAGGAGATGATGTTCGTCGCGACGTCCGACGCGCATGGTGAGTGCGACAACACGTTCCGTGCCGGCCCGGCCGGCTTCGTGCGGGTACTCGACGATGAGCGGTTGTCCTGGCCCGAGTACCGGGGCAACGGCGTGATGGCCAGCCTCGGCAACATCACCGAGAACCCCCATGTCGGGCTCCTGTTCATGGACTTCACGCGCCAACTCATCGGCCTGCACGTCAATGGCCGTGCCGAGATCGTCGAGGACGCCGCGATGCGGGCCGAGTACGACGAGGTGGAAGTGGACGACATCCCCGGCCGCCGCCCCGAGCGATGGGTCGTGGTGGAGGTGGAGGAGGCGTACATCCACTGCGCCAAGCACATCCCCCGGTTGGTGAAGACGCCGCGTGAGCGGGCGTGGGGCACCGACGACGTACGCCGCAAGGGCGGCGACTTCTTCTCGGCCTCGAAGGAGCCACGCCCATGGGTACCCGAAGCGCCGGCCCGGGCGCTCTCCGCGGGGCGTCCCCACGGGTCTCAGGTGGCTCAGGCAGCCCGGATGGCAGAGGCCACCGAAGCGGCGCGGGTGGCCGAGGCGGACCGGATCGCTGAGGCCGCCGATGCGCCGTCCGTCGATGTGCCTACCGCCGATTCGCCTGCTACCGACGCGCTTGCTACCGATGCGCCGGCCGTCGACGCGCCGGCCGCCAACGCGCCGGCCGCCGATGGCGCGAATGAGGTGCGCCGGTCACCCGGGCGTCACCGGCGCAGGCTGCGGCTACTGAACCCCGCCCCAAGACCCGGCGAGGGTGGCTGATCGGCCGTTTCCGCTACGGCCGTTTCCGCTACGGGCGGGGGCTGGCGGAGGTTAATGAATTGCTGTTCAATAACTGGCATGGCGCGCCCTCGAAAGGTCAGTGACGAGCAACTGCTCGCCGCTGCCGGCGCCGTGATCGGGCGTATCGGTCCGCGCTTCACCCTCGCCGACATCGCCGCCGAGGCGGGGGTGGTGGCCGGCACGCTGGTGCAGCGCTTCGGGTCCAAGCACGGCCTGCTCGCCGCGCAGTCGCGGATGACCATCGACGCACTGCCGCGCACCATCCGCGACGCCACCGAACGCGTCGACGACCCGCTGGACGCACTGCGCAACGGCGTGATCGAGCTGTACGCCTCGCTGGACGATCCGGCGAGTGCCGCGAACAACCTGGCGCAGTTGGCGGTGGACTTCGGCGACGACGAACTACGCGGCCTACTCGCGGAGCTGTACGAGGCGGTCGAGGCAGAGGTGGCGGCCCTGGTGCGGCGCGCAGTGCGGACCGGCGCCCTGCCCGGCGCACCGCCGGCGCCCCGGGCTGCACGCATCCTCGCCGCGCTCGCCGAGGGTAGCGCCATCCGCTGGTCGGTGCGGCCCCGCGGCAGTCTCCGTACCCGGATGCGCGCGGACATCGACGCGGTACTGAATTCATGGACCAACCACAGTCAGGGGTAGGCATGAACCTTCCGTTGAACGACACCGTCGCACTGGTCACCGGTGGTACGCGTGGCGCCGGCCGAGCCATCGCCGTCGAGCTGGGCGCGGCCGGTGCCACCGTATATGTCACCGGCCGTACCTCCCGCCAGTCACGCAGTCCGCTCTACCGGCCGGAAACCATCGTGGAAACCGCCGATCTGGTGACGAAGGCCGGCGGGCGCGGTATCGCCGTGCGCTGCGATCACATGGACCCGTCCGACGTCGACGCGCTGGTACGCCAGCTCGAGCGGGAGCAGGACGGCCGGCTGGACGTACTCGTCGACGACACCTGGGGCGGCGAGAAGTGGATCGAGTTCAAGCCGATCTGGGAGCACAACCTGGACAACGGGCTGCGGATGGTCCGCAACGGTCTGGAAACCCACCTGATCACCCTGCACAAGGTGCTGCCGCTGCTGGTGCGGCGAGGTACCGGGCTCGTCATCGAACTGACCGACGGCGACGACATGTTCAACGAGCGGTACCGGGGGTCGATGTTCTACGACCTGGTCAAGGTGGCGATCTCGCGGATGGGCAAGATGCTCGCCGAGGAGTTGAACCCGCACGGCGTCACCTCCGTGTCGCTCACCCCCGGCTTCCTGCGCTCGGAGGAGATGCTGGAGCACTTCGGCGTCACCGAGGACAACTGGCGGGACGCGATCGCCAAGGAGAAATGGTTCGCGATCTCCGAGACGCCGCACTACGTCGGCCGCGCGGTCGCGGCGCTGGCCGCCGACCCCGACGTGAAGCGCTGGGCCGGCCAGGCGCTGTCGGCGGGGGTGTTGGCCAAGGAGTACGGCTTCACCGACCTCGACGGCTCGCAGCCCGAGGCCACCCGATTCTTCGCCGACGCGTACTTCGGCGACAAGAAGGACGCCCGGGCCGACGACTACCGGTAGGTCGGCTCTTTAAGGTGGGCTCGTGGAGCTTGATCGACGGCGGGTCCTGCGGGCCGAGGTATGGCTGGTGCTCGGCGTATCGCTGGGCGCCTCGGCCGTGTACGCGGCCGTCTCGCTGATAGCCAAACTGACCGCCAGCAAGCCGCTGAGCCAGCAACACGCGACCCTCAACCCGTCGCAGGCGCCCGGCCGACCGTGGCTCGACCTCAGCTACCAACTACTCGGGATCTTCTTCGCGCTCGTACCCGCGCTGTTGGCCGTGCATCTGCTCAACCGCGACGCCGACTCCACCGGGAGCGTATGGGCGAGGCTCGGTATCGACCGACATAAGCCGGTGTTCGACCTGACAGCGGGCGCGGTCCTCGCGGCCGTCATCGGCCTTCCGGGCCTCGGGCTGTACCTGCTCGCGCGCGCCATCGGCATCAATGCGACGGTCGTGCCCGCCGCCCTACCGCATGCGTGGTGGGCCATCCCGGTGCTCGTACTGGCAGCCGTCCAGAACGCCGTGCTCGAAGAGGTCGTCGTCGTCGGG
The DNA here is from genome assembly GCA_025965915.1 of Dactylosporangium sp. Taxonomy (GTDB): domain Bacteria; phylum Actinomycetota; class Actinomycetes; order Mycobacteriales; family Micromonosporaceae; genus Planosporangium. Next base: position 5,712 of record JAOPWA010000482.1, read on the forward strand.
TACCTGCTCACGCGGCTACGCCAACTCGGCTGGCCGACCGTCACCGCCGTCGCCACGAGCGCGCTGCTGCGCGGTTCCTACCACCTGTACCAGGGATTCGGGGCATTCGTCGGCAACGCTGTGATGGGCGTCGTGTTCGCACTGTTCTTCCTGCGAACGAAGCGGGTCGCACCACTCATCGTGGCGCACACGATTCTCGACGTCGTGTCCTTCGTCGGGTACGCGCTCCTCGCCAGCCGGCTGCCGTTCCTACGCTGAATCCACTGTGGATTTTCGGGCCTATCCGCGGTAGAACTTCGTGGCCCGTGCGGCCAGTTGCTCCGTGGCGCGACCGTTCAGAATCGCGGTGAACGCCGCGCCCGCCCCCGGCACGAGCCGGGCCGCCCGGCGCGCGGTGGTCATCCTCACCAGCGCGCGACCTGCGAGCCGGACGAGTGGCAGGGTCACCTGAGGCGACCGCTCCCGGTCTTCGCCCGCGCCGGGTCCGTTGGCGACGGCCTCGCGCGCTGCCGTGACCGCCTCCCGGGCCGAGGTCAGATCCGGGTGTACGCGCAGGAGCACGAGTAACTCGACCGCGCGCTCCGGATCGGCCGGGTCCCGCCCGTACGCCGCCGCGATGTCGAGCACGAGCCGCGTCTGCGTCCAGAGCAGCGCGCCCGTCTCCGCGAGTACGGCCAGCGGCCCGAGTAGCCCGGCTACGGCCCCCTGGGTACGGGCCTGCCGCACCAGACGGGACGCGGCGACCCGCACCAGCCCGCCGGTGGCCGCGCTCGGGTAGGTATCGCGAAGCCATGTGAGGTGCGCCCGTACCTGTGGGCCGATGTGCTCGACCGCGGCGAGCGCCAGCAGTTCAGCCGCGTATCCGGGGTTTGCCTTGATGGCCGGCCACAGCGGTGCCGAGGGTTCCACTCGCGGAGCGGGCGTCGGGGGTTCGGCCGGTGCCGGTGCAGCTGCCGAGGGCGGTGCCGAGGGCGCGGTCGGTGCCGGTGCCGCTGCCGCGGGCGCAGTGGCGGGCTTCTTCAGGGCCACGGCCTTCGGCGCTGCCTTTTTCGCGATCTTCTTGGCCGGCGCCCTGGTGGCCCGTTGTGCCGGGGCGACGGGGGTCGGCGTTTCCGCCGGCGTCGCGAGCTCCATCGGCAGCGTGCCTTGGGGTGCTGGCGCGACCGGGGGTGCTGGCGCGGCTGGGGGCGGTGGGGCCGCTGCCGGGGCCTTCCTCGCCGCCTTCTTGGCGACCTTCCGGGTCGGCTCGGCAGCCAGCTGGTCGGGGCTCGGTGGCGAGACGAACGTGGCTGGCGGGATCTTGCGGGGCCGGGGCGTCTTGCTGGCTCCGGTAGCCGTTGACTCGGCCGCCGCGGACGGGTTCGACGTCTCGTTCGGCGTCGCCTTGGCGGCGCGCTTTCGGGGAGTCGCCGGCGTCTTGTCGTCCTCCATGGTCAGAGATTAGTGCTGCGCATCCGCGCGTGTCCCACGAAACGCCATCGGGATTCGGCGATGTCTGGTCCCCGTCGCCCGCTTTGCGGACGGCGTTCGGCGGAGGTCGGTTCAAACTGTTGTGAAGGCCACATCAGCGCGGCGCCGCCGAGCGCGTCAGGCTGGTTGACCAAGAGCGACTTGCCGATGGGATACCCGCTTTGCCCGGTCAGGGACTTTCCCTGTATCCTCGTTCGGCGGTGGCCCCTGAGGTTACCGTGGAGGCTTCGCCTAGTCTGGTCTATGGCGCCGCACTGCTAATGCGGTTTGGGTCTTAAAGCCCATCCCGGGTTCGAATCCCGGAGCCTCCGCGCTTCGGCCGGTGTGTACACTTGCCCAGCAGCAAGCGCCCGTAGCTCAACGGATAGAGCATCTGACTACGGATCAGAAGGTTAGGGGTTCGAATCCCTTCGGGCGCACAGCACGATCAAGGCCGTAGCCAGCGGAAACGCGGGTCACGGTCTTGATCTGTTTCAGGCTCCGGGACGGATCTTCCTAAAGTCTGGGACGTGGTGCTCCGGTGGTGCTCCGCTGTTTCCGAAGCCGCTGGTGGCGCCGCGTGTTGTCGTGGTCTGATGCGTGCTGCTTGGCGTCGGCGGGTCCACGGGCGGCTGGGCGGCATGGTCCGCGCCGGGGCGTGGACCCGCGGGTGCCACCGTGCTGTTTAGACCCCGGTTGCCGGCCGCGGCGACCCGGTCGTCACGGTTGGTGCCGCGGTCGTTCGGCGCTCTCGGATGGCCCTGCCGGCCGGGCTTGTCGCGAGCTGCCCGACGATCAACCGGGGAAGTCGCCGCCGACGTCGACGGCCAACCGCTCGGTGGATTCTGCATCAGCAATCCGCGACCACTTCTTCGCCCGCTGTTCACGGGTATCTCGCCGGGCTCCCGTCCTGTAATGCTTGATATGCAGGTAATCGCCATCCGATTCCCTGGCTGTGGACTGGAGTCGGCATGTCGTCGGGCGTGATCGATGCGAGTCCCATTCGGACGTTAGGCATGGGCGCCATGGTCGCGCCGAGGACGACCACGGCGATCCAGATGCCGGCGGCGGGCTGCTATTGCTGGCAACGTGCTGGCCTGCCCGGATCAGCTGAGCAGGAACGCGGTCACCGCCTCGGCCACGTCGGCTGGGCCTTTCTGGTCCGGCCCGAAGTGGTCCAGCTTCGGGAACGTGTGGACCCGCGCGGAAGGTAGGACCTCGGTGAGCCGGTCGAAAGCCGGGGCCACCCATGGCAGGCTGCTCCTGCCGCCGGCCATCAATTGGACGTCCGCGGATACTTCGCGGTAGTTGGGGTAGCTGTCGTCGAGCCGGCC
>JAOPWA010000121.1 GCA_025965915.1 Dactylosporangium sp.
AAAAAAGAGCGCTCTCTCCTTGCCGCCCGCGCTACGGCAGCGCGGCTCTTTACAGTTCGGGCTTCATCCTTCTATGACCGTCGCCGAATTGGCGGCTGACGGCGGGCGCGCAAACATCGATGGTCACCTCTTGACAGACTGTCGTAACCGCCAAGACACTTTAATGTGACCGAGAGAGCGCTCTCGGTCTTGCGAAGACGGGTGACCGTCCCAGGGTCTAATGAGGAGTCCCGGACATGGTCAGACGAAGAGTTCTGCTCGGCGGCGCGGTGGTGGCCGCAGGCACCGGGCTGCTGGCGCTCGCGTCTCGGGCGAACGCCGCGACGAGTCTGCCGCTGACCATCGTCAACCACACCTATCGCTACGCCAACAACGCCATCTTCCTGTACATCGTCGGCACCGACCTGGCCAGCGGGCAGCAGGTCTACGTCACGCGTGACGGGACGAGGGTACCGGTTTCGGCCTCCCTCAACGGGCCAGACGGCTTCGCCGACCTCTCCATTCCGCTCGCTGCCAACGGCGACACCACCGTCTACCTGCCGTGGATGTCCGGTCGGGTCTACATCTCGATCAACCAGAAGATCAGGTTCAAGGTTGTCACCGACGGCAACGGAAGGGCAGCGCTGCAGCACCCGGCCGGCTGGGTGAGCGTTGACCCGAGCTACAACGTGATGCACGACTTCATGGAGTTCACGTTCAAAGACGACGGCATGTACTGCAACGTGACCATGGTGGACATGTTCAGTATCCCCATGTCGCTCACGCTGAACGGGCAGCGCGGCCAGACGACCGGCACCCTTGTCGCCAACGGGCGCGACAACATCTTCGCCGGCATCGCGGCCAACCCCGACTTCCGGCCCCTCATCGTCGGCAACAACCTCCGGGTGGTCGCCCCCGGACACGGCATCGACGCGGGAATGTTCTCCTCGACCTACTTCGACCCGTACGTCAACGACGTCTGGAACAGGTATGCGTCCACCGATCTGCGGGTGCACGTCGACAGCGGGACCTACACCGGTCGAGTCTCCGGCGGCCAACTCGTGTTCAACAACGGTGTACGGGCGTTCGCGCGGCCCAGCACCAGGGACGTCTTCTACTGCGACGGCGCGCTGAACGCGGGCGGTAGCTCCGGCCCGGTCGCCGCCGTCCTCGGAGCGGCGTTCAACCGGTCGACCCTGCGCGACTACCCGGACCAGCCGACGACCGACGCCGGCACCTTCTACCGGACGCCGGTCAGCAACCATTACGCGCGTGTCCTTCACGAGAACACGCAGGACCACAAGGCGTACGGGTTCGCCTTCGACGATGTCGTCAGCCTCGCCTCGTACGTCGAGGACCACGCACCCACATCGTTGACGTTGCGGCTCACCCCGTTCGGTGCCGGGGACCCGGGGCCCGGTCCTGGACCGACGCCGCCGGGCGGTGGGCTGAGTGCGTACTCGACGATTCAGGCCGAGAACTACAGCGCCCAGTCCGGCATCCAGACCGAGCCGTGCCAGGACAGCGGAGGCGGCAGCGACGTCGGTTACATCACCAACGGCGACTGGTTGCAGTACAACCAGGTCGACTTCGGTTCGTCGGCCGCTACCCGGTTCCAGGCCCGGGTCGCCTCGGGCGCCGGGGGCGGCGTCAGCGGTCTGGTCGAAGTACGCCTCGACAGCCCGTCCAGCACACCGATCGGTAGCTTCGCGATCGCCAACACCGGCGGCTGGCAGAGCTGGCGAACCGTACCGGCCGACATCGCGGGTGTGACCGGCCTACATACCGTGTACATCACTTTCACCAGCGGACAACCCGCCGATTTCGTCAATCTCAACTGGTTCACGTTCGGCCACTGAAGTCCGGCCGGCCCGGAACGCCGCAGTAGCCCTGCCCGCTGCGGATGAGAGGGCTCAATTGTGCGCGCCCGGGCCGGCACCAGGACCAGTCGGCACCGTTCAGCCGACGTGGATGCCGGGTCGGCGATCGAGGTCGGGCTCGGTCTGTCGGATGATCTCGCGGACGACGGGGGCGGTGTCACCGCGCCCGAGCAGGAGGTACCGCAGCAGGTGCATGATCGGGCTGCCTTCGGCCCATTCGAAGTAGCACTGCGGCTTTACCCCGGTGGCGTTGCGCAGGGCGAGCAGGATCGCGGCGACGGCGTTCGGGGCAGCGGGGCTCTGTGCGCGCAGTATCCGGTGTCCGTCCACGTCGACCCCGTGCACGTTCAGCACATCGCTGAACCCCGACGGGTCGATGACGTCGATCTCCAGGAAGATGACGTCGGCGGTGCCGGGAACCGGGTTCATCCCGCGCTGGGCGGCTTCCTTGGCCGCGTATTCCGCCGCATCGCCGGCCTGCCGACGGTTGGCGATCAGGTTCACGGCGCCGTCGAAGGCGAGGGACTCCGTGACCATCTGGCGGGCACGTTCGTCGAACTGGATGTGGTCGACGCGCAGTTCGGTGGTGCGTGATACCCGGGAAATCAGCGAAACCACGATGATGCCGGCGATGAACACGGCAGAGATCGCGATACCGTCGGGCTTCTCGCGGATGTTCTCGCCGAGGGCGTACAGCAGAACGAGGGTGAGCAGGCCGAATCCGATTGTGGCGCCGCGTTGCCGCCGGCGTGCCGCGGAGATCGTCACGGCGACCGCGCCAGAGACCATCATGGCGAGGATGCCGGTGGCGTAGGCACCGGCTTGGGCATTGACATCGGCGCCGAACGCGATGGTGATGGCGATACTGATCGCCGTGTAGACCAGCACTACCGGGCGGACCGCCCGGCCCCACTCCGGCGCCATGCCGTAGCCGGGCAGATACCGGGGCACGATGTTGATCAGACCGGCCATCGCCGACGCCCCGGCGAACCACAGGATCAGGACACTGCTGATGTCGTAGACGGTGCCGAACAGTTCACCGAGGTGCCTGTGGGCGAGGTAGGCCAGAGCCCGGCCGTTGGCCTCACCACCTGCCCGGAACTGCTCGGCGGGAATGAGCACGGCGGTGACGAAGCTGGTCGCGATCAGGTAGACGGACATGATGAGCGCGGCGGCGGTCAGCAGCTTGCGCGTGTTGCGGATGCGCGACCGCAGCCGCTGCTCGGCGCCATCGCCGTCGGCCGCGACCAGCGGCATCATGCTCACACCGGTCTCGAATCCGGACAGGCCCAAAACAAGCAACGGGAATGCGAGGACGGCGGGCCCGACCAGGCCACCGAAACCACCGCGGCCGGAGGTGAGCGCCTCGGTCCAGTTCGACAGCGCGCCGCCGGTGGTGAACACCTCGACCAGGCCGGCGACGACGATGACCGCGTTGAGGCCCAGAAAGACAGCCACCAGCGGAATGGCGACGCCGACGGCTTCACTGAAGCCGAGCAGGAAGACCGCACCCAGGATCAGCAGCAGTACAACGGTGATCACGACGGCGTGGCCGTGCAGGAAACCGGGCAGGTAGGGGTTCTCGAGCAGGTGCACGCTCGCGTCCGCCGCCGACAGGGTGATTGTGATGATCCACGAGGTGGCGACGAACCCGAGCAGGACCAGCACGAACAATTTGCCTCGCCAGAACGGCAGCAGGTTCTCCAGCATCGCCACCGAGCCCTGGCCGTGCGGGCTCTCCTTGGCGACGCGGCGGTACATCGGCAGCATGCCGAGCAACGTGAGAGCGACGATCAGCAGAGTCGCGAGCGGTGACAGCGCTCCGGCGGCCAGCGCGGCGATGCCGGGAAGGTAGGACAGGGTGGAGAAGTAGTC
>JAOPWA010000624.1 GCA_025965915.1 Dactylosporangium sp.
GCGATCGGGATCGGGCAAGACCACGCTTCTTCAGATCGTCGGGCTGCTCATGCCACCCGATAGCGGCTCCGTCCTGATCGACGGACGCGACGCATGGGGCTTGAGCGACAACGACCGCACCGAGCTACGTCGATCTTCGCTCGGATTCGTGTTCCAGGCGTTCAACCTGTTGCCGCAACATACGGCGCTCCGCAACGTCACGCTGCCCCATCGGGGAAGCGCCCGTACCGGGACGGCGAAAGCGCGGGAACTGCTGGAGCGGGTGGGGCTCGCCGCGCGGGCCATCCACCGTCCCAACGAGTTGTCCGCCGGTGAGCAGCAGCGGGTCGCCCTGGCCCGCGCGCTGATCAATGATCCCCTTAACGTCCTGGCCGACGAGCCGACGGGCAACCTCGACGCCGCCAACGAGCGGGTCATGCTCACCCTCTTCCGCGAAATCGCCGACGAGGGACGTGCGGTCCTACTGGTGACCCATAGCGAAGCTGTCGCCGCCTCCGCGGACACGGTGCTCCGGATGTCCGGTGGTGCACTTCGAACGCCGGATCCCACTGCCGTGGAGTCAACCGATACCGCGAATATGAGGACGCAGAAATGAGCGCCTTCGCACTGTCCGCCGCCAACGTACGTTCGATGTGGCGGCGCTTCGTTGGCCTCACCGCCCTGATCGCTATCGCCGTCGCGCTCTGTACCACCGCATTCGCGATTTCCGGCAACGCCGAACGCGCCGCCCACGACCGGGTACAGGAGGGAGCGGCCAACCGCAGCATCACCGTAGACCGGCTCGCCGAGCGGCCCGGTGCGAAACCGCTGCGCGACGCGGCGCTGGGCGAGCTGGCGGCTCTCCCTCACGTGATCTCCGTGCAGCCTCGCGCGCAGGTCTCGTTCGGCTACAAGGACGCGCAGGTACCGGGGGTGCTCCTCTACGCCACCACCGTACGGCCGGCGCAGCCGCCTCCCGTCACCCGGTCTGCCCGCGACAAGCTGTTTCCCCTGCAGGATGGTGAGATCATCGTGCCGGCCACGGCACAGGACACCAGCCTGGCCCCGCTGCTAGGGCGGACGATCACCGTCCAGACGACCCGTGCGGTGGCCAACGGTCAAGGTACCGGCGCCGAAGCGCGCGTCCGGGTCGTCGGCCTGTTCGATCCCGGCTGGCAGCTGGACGGACCCGACGCCGCCTACGCCGACGACGCGACCGTGATCCGCTGGGCGGCGGCGAAGGCGGGCGTCACCCCTGAGCAGTTCACGAACTCCATCGGCTACGACCGCATCAGCGTGGTTGTCGACTCGGCCGGCAACGTCCCGGACGTCCTTGCGCGGATCCAAGCCGCCGGATACGCGGGCTCGACCCTGCAGCAGGAGCTGAACGAACTGCCCGGCGTCCTCGCCCTGATCCGCACAACCGGAAAGGTCCTGTTGGTGGTGCTGGGTGTGATCGCACTCGTCGGTGCTCTGGTCGTCACCGGTGCCCTGGCACGACAGCGCGTCCGCGAAATCGGCATTCTCAAGGCCGTCGGGTTCCGCAGTCGCACCATCCTGACCATGCTCATCACAGAGATGGCGATGGTGGGCGCCGCCGGAGCGGTGGCCGGAGGCATTCTCGGCGCGGTGGGCGCGGCAGCCGCCGCAGCCGCCTTCCGCAGCCGGACCGAGCTTGCTCCCTATCTGCCCTCGCGGCTTCCACTGCCTGCCGCAGACGTCCTCGGCGCCCTGCTGCTCATCACCCTCGCCGTGACCGTGCTCGGAGCATGGCTGCCGGCCCACCGCGCCGCTCGGCTCGCCCCCAGCGACGCCATCAAGGAATGGTGATTCAGATCATCCGTCGATTCATGCTGGTTCTGACGTGCGCAGCCCTCACGATCCCGCTCGGTGCCTGCACCGGGCCGGGCGGCGTTGACCTCGGTAAGAACTGGGCCGGTTCTGAGGTCTTCGTCCTGTCCAAGCTCAATGGCCTCGTCGCGGTCGTCGGGATAGACCCGACCCACCACACCGCCGAGCCGCTCGCGGTGATCCCCAGCCAATCCGACGACGACAACGTACTCAGCCCTCGGATCACCCGCCTCGCTGACGGGCGGTGGGTGGTTACCGTGCCCAAGAAGGGCGGCCGTCCCAGCAGCCTGTACCAGGTCAACGTCAAGGACCGGATACTCGACGGGCTGGGCACGGTGGAAGGGGGGCGCGCACTTTTCTCGGCCGGAGCGTTCGTCGCAGCCGTCGGCGACAGGTCCCAATCTTCGACCGGCAAGGCGAACGTACTGGTTTACGACCCCACGACCTGGCAGGTCCAGCGAGTGGTGGATCTCCCGATCGATCCGGCGACCGCCAGCGGCGGGCGGGACGGGCTGTGCATCGGCACCGTCGGGGACGCCGAGACCCAGGTCGCGCACACCACTCTCGGTGAAGGCTCCGCACCAACCATCTATCGGGTTCCGGAGCTCAAGGCCCAGTCCCTCGACTGTGCGGACGGTCGCCCCATCGTCGGCGGAAATCCCGGAAAGGACGGCGAAACGGGAGCCTCCGCCAAACTCACTCTCACCACCGTGAACGGCGTTGTCGTCGTATCGACAGCCGCCGGTCGCGTCGACCGGGTACTGGGTGACGGAGACTCCATCGCCGCAGCGGTCTCTTTGCCGGGACACATCGACGTGGTCGAGTTGGCCCGAGACGGCGGCCGGGAACTGCGCCGAGTCACCGTCTCGGATATTGGCGAGGTCAGCGGTATGCGGAAGACACCCCAGGGGTGGGTCCTCACCTCGGGAAGCAGAGTCGCGACCGTCGATCTGGCCGCGGGCAGAGCAGATGCGTTCAAGCTTCCCGGCGAGCTACTCAGCGCGGGCTGATGATGCCGTTGTGCCCCGGCGCGATCCCCTCCCGGACGGCCCACAGCGCCGCCTGGGTCCGCGACGCGAGTCCCAGCTTCGCGAGGATGTTGCTGACGTGCGTACCTTCGAGTCCCCGTCCGAGTACCCGTGCATGCGATAGAACGCCGGGTTGGCCTCGACCAGTACGCCGTCGATGTCCACGATCGCCATGCCGTCCGACGACGCCGAGAACACCTCGCGATACTGCAGTTCCCGCTCGCGCAACCGGTTCTGCAGCCGCGCACTGACTCTGCCTGAACCCGACCCTTACCGACTCCGAACATAGGCGACCTACGATGCCTCCATGGCCACCCGGGCGGAACTCGCGCACCTGCTGCGCCGCGCCATGTTCGGTCCGCGGGCCGACGAGGTCGACGACGCCGAGCGCGCCGGTATCGACGCCACCCTCGCCAGGCTGTTCACCCCGGCCGGCGACGACGCGGGCGCCGCGCGCACGCCGGTACCGACGCTCGCCCCCGTCGCGCCGCCGGGCAAGAACGCCGACGCCGCCGCGCGGGCGAAGGTGCGGCAGCAGGAGCGTGAGCAGGTCGAGACGGTGACGCTGTGGTGGCTGGACCGGATGACGCAGGCCGACCGCCAACTGCACGAGAAGCTCACCTTCTTCTGGCATGGGCACTGGGCCACGTCGGTGGAGAAGGTACGCGACGCACGCCTGATGCTCGCTCAACAGCAGACCCTGTACCGCCACGGCGCGGGTGACTTTCGGGTCCTGCTGAAGGCGATGCTGCGCGACCCGGCCTTGATCGTCTGGCTGGACGGACAGAAGAACACCGACAAGGCGCCCAACGAGAACCTGGCCCGCGAGCTGATGGAACTGTTCACCCTCGGCATCGGCCACTACGACGAAACCGACGTGCGGCAGGGCGCCCGGGCGCTCACCGGCTGGCGGATAGACCAGAAGCAGATGATCGCCGTGCTCGACGCCAAGCGCCACGACCACGGGGCCAAGACGATCCTCGGGCGCAGCGGAGCATTCGACGCCGACGGCTTCGCCGACATCCTGCTCGCGCAGGCCCCGAACGCCGAGTTCCTGGCAGCGCGGCTGTGGCTGCGGTACGCCTCCGGCGATCCGATACCCGATGAGGTGAAGAACCGGTTGGCGGCCGCGTACCGCACCGGCTACGACGTCAGCGCGCTGCTCCGGGCGTTGCTGGCCGATCCCGGATTTGCCGGCACCCGGGGGCAGCTGGTCAAGCAGCCGGTGGAGTGGGCCATCGGCGCGATGCGCCAGCTGGGAATCCGCCCCGGCGCACTGGCCGACCAGCAGCAACGTCAGCTCGTCCAGGGGCTCGACCAGATGGGGCAGATCCCCCTCCAGCCGCCCAGCGTCGGTGGCTGGCCCTCCGGTACGGCCTGGCTTTCCACCTCGGCGGTCCAGGTACGGCTACGGCTGGCCGATCTCCTCGCGGCCCACGCCGAACCGGCCGTGTCCGCCAGGCTGACCGCGGTGCCGGCCGCGCAGCGACCCGAGGCGCTGGGCCGCCTGCTCGTGGTCGACGCGTTCACCGACCGCACCCGGACGGTGCTGGCCCAGGCGGCCGGTGACGTCCGACGGCTGATCGCCCTGGGCCTGGCCAGCCCCGAGTACACGGTGATGTGAGGAGACGGCCGGTGCGAGGACAACAATGGACGCGGTGACCCGCCGCAGGTTCCTCATCGCCAGCGGAGTCGCGGGCGGCGCCGCGCTCGCGGCCGGCGCCACGGCGTACACGCTGCCCGACCTCCTCGCCACCGCCGGCGACCGGGCCTCGGACGCGCGGACCCTCGTCCTCGTGACGCTCTACGGCGGCAACGACGGGCTCAACACCGTCATCCCCTATGCCGACCCGGCCTACCACGACGCCCGGCCGGACCTGGCCTACAAGCCCGAGGAGGTACTCCATCTCGACAAGACCCTCGGCCTGAACCCGGGCATGAAGGGCTTCAAGCGGCTGTTCGACGCGGGTCGGCTGGCGATCGTGCGCGGCATCGGCTACCCCAAACCCGACCACAGCCACTTCCGGTCGATGGACATCTGGCAGACCGGGCAGCCGGACCGCCCGGGCAACACGGGCTGGCTGGGCCGTTGGCTGGACGCGACCGGCGGCGACCCGCGCCACGCGGTGTCCTTCGAACCGGTGCTGCCCCCGGTTCTCGCCGGGGCGACGACCGCCGGCG
>JAOPWA010000640.1 GCA_025965915.1 Dactylosporangium sp.
CATCGCGGTGCTGCTCGACGCCACGGTGGTCCGGGCGATCCTGCTGCCCGCCACGATGAAACTGCTCGGCGACGCGAACTGGTACCTGCCGCGGTGGCTGGGGTGGCTGCCGCAGCTTCAGCACGAAGCACCCGGTACGCCGGCACCCACCGACCCGAGGGCAGCCGTCGACGGTGACCTGGTCGGTGCCGGGCCGGTCGGGAGGGGCTCGCACTAGTCTCACGCCGATGTTCATGTCGCCGGCCCTCCGCACTGTTCAGTGTTCTCACGACGGTACGGAGGGCCACCGGTCCTTATAGGACAGTCTGGCTCGCTGAACGACGGCGTCCGCGCTCCGATGGCGGGCGCCCGGACCGAGTGATGCCGGCGTGCGGGGGTAGCCGGCCCGGAGTGTCCTGGATTCTCCTTTTGCTCCCGCTCGGCACGGTCATCGGGTTGGCCGTCCGCGGGCACGTCACCGACCGGATCTTCCGGCTGGTCTACCGGCGGGTGCTCGTGGCGCTGACGCTCGTACGCGGCTGCCTGGCCGGCTGGGTCTTCCAGGGCACCCTGCACATGGTCGGGGTCATCGCCGTCGTGGCCGGCTCGGAGATCCTCTGCGCCCACGTGCTGGCGGCCCACGGCCCGTCCGGGCATCGTCCGCTTGTCGGGTTCGCCGGTCACAGCAATACCACGTACTGGAGCCTGCCGGTCGCGGCCGTGCTCTTCGGTTCGGCAGGGGTCGCGTTCGTGACGATGTACGAGATGCTTGCCGCGCCCCGGTTGGCCCCCGCGCTACGGCGATTGCAACGCCACGCGCCGGTGGACACCACCGCGGCCCAGCGCTCGACCGACCTGAGCCCGGTCGTCGCCGCGCTGCTCGGGCTCGGAGGACGGGCGGTGATGCCGCCTTCATCGTGGGCGGCCGGGGTGCTGCTGCCGCTCGCGGTGGTGGGCGGGGTACTCGGTGGGGTCACCTTCGGCCTGTCGATACCGAATGGCGGTCTCATCCATGATCACATCGCTCGGGCGTCGGCCGTCGCCGCCGTGCGCGCCCTACTGCTGCCGGCCCCGTTGCTGGTGCTCGCCATGCTCGGGCTGTACGTGCCGGCGGTGGCCTGGGTCGTGGTCACCGGTCTCGCCCCGTTCAGCACGGTCATTCTGGCCCGCCTGTACGGCTACGACGCCGCCTTCGGGATCACCGTCATCGGACTGTCCGTGCTCGCCTCCGCGCTGACGGCGCTCATGGTGGTTATGGGCTGGCTGCTCCTGACGTAACCCGGGGACCGCGTCAGGCCCGGCGGCTGGTGGCCGGACGACGTCCGACTGTAGAGCGGGTCTCGACGGGTGGTAGCCGCGGTCAACCGGGCGAGCAGTGCGGCCGCGACGGCGCAGGCGAGTAGGCACACGGCGCCGGCGAAGACCAGGGCCGTACGCGCGCCGAAGCGTTCCGACAGCCAGCCAAGCGTCGGGGCGCCCACCATGCCGGTGACCTGGTAGTTACGCCCGAAGCAGCCGAGGACCAGGGACAGCGCGAGCGTGACCAGCACGACCGGTTGGCGCAGCAGATACCCGAACCCGGCCCGTACGCCGCGCGCGGCGACGGGGGCGTCCGACGAGCAGGCGAGGGCGTGCCACTCGCGTGGGCGCATCAGCAGCAGCGCGCCGACGACGACAAGGAAGCTCACGGCGTTACCGGCGAAGAGCGGCCCCGCCCCGGCGGCGACGACCAGCACGCCGCCGAGGCTCATGCCGACGATGCGGCCGGTCGAGTTGATCAGCGAGATCAGGTACACCGGCCAGAGGGCGTGCGGGCCGGCGAAGGCGACCAGTGCCAGCGCTGCGGCACGCATGGACAAGTTGGCTCACCACCAGCAGCGGGCGCGGGCGGATCCGATCGGCCACGGCGCCCGCGTACGGACCCAGTAGCAGTACCGGTAACGACTGGAGCAGAATCCCGAAGCCCATCTTCGTCGCCGACCCGGTGGTCTGCAGCAGATACCAGTTGACGCCCAGCACCTGCATCCAGGTGCCAGTGACGGAGATCAGGTCGGCCGTCGCCCACAGCCGGTAGTTGTACCGGCGCAGTGCTCCGAACATCGGTCGCACGCGGAAGCCCCCGAAATGACGCGGATGTACCGCGTCTTCAGATCGGAGAGGACGGGCGGGCACGAGAGGTAGAGCTGGACGCATCCCGGTTCGCACCTGTCCGGTACCCGTCCGTCGTCGACGGGGCGGACAGTACGCCCTTATGCACAGGACTCCTGGTGCGCAGGCGAAGGCCCCCAGAGCGTCAACGCCGCTCTGGGGGCTGCCAACTTCTGACGGTGGTCGTGCTGTGACAGGACACCCGCGTCCAAGGCGGGGCCTGATCAATGGCTGGGCCGGTCACTTCCCCTGGTCGCTACCGCCGGACGGACTGCTCTGGTCGCTCGGCTGGCCGGTGGTACCCGGACCGCCCTGCTCGCTCGGCTGGCCGGTGGTACCCGGACCGCCCTGCTCGCTCGGCTCGCCGGTGGTACCCGGACCGCCCTGCTCGCTCGGCTCGCCGGTGGTACCCGGACCGCCCTTTTCCTCACAGTGGTGGCGCCAGCGATGGTGCCCCCCTGGGCAGCAACTGCAACACGGCGCGCATCCGGGTCCCCCCGGCCCGCCTGTACTGGGCGGGGCGGTCGTGCTGGGCGTCGTCGTCGCGCCGGGAGCGCCCGGCACGGTGGTCGGGCTGAGCGTTGTGGTCGGGCTCAGCGTTGTGGTCGGGCTGGGTGTTGTGGTCGTGCTGGGCGTCTCGCTTGCGCTGGGCATACTGGGCGTGGGTGACGGCACGCCGTCCGCCGCTGCCACGCCGGCGCCGCCGAGCGCTATGGTGCTGGCCGCCATGGTGGCCACCACGACGCGCTTGATCGGCTTCATGTCGAACCTCCTGCGGGTATTCAGCTGTGATCCGGTGGCCGGAGCACAGCGCATCGACCCTCCCAGGCTGCTCGCAATTGCCTGTGTAAACGCTGAAGATCAAGTGCCGTCAGAAGCTGTCACCCGAGCCGCCGTCGCTGTCGCGGTCACCGCCGTCACTGTCATCGCCGTTATCGCCGTTGCTGTTGCAATCAGCGCCGGGAACGCCGGGCGACCAGCACGACAGCCACCACGACCAGGACCACGAGAAGTAGGCAGATCAAGCCGCCTATTACCGAGCCACCCGACGAGTGTGCCGTCGCGGGCCGGGCTTGTCGGGCGCCAGAGTCGGGGCCGTTGCGGATGGCGGCGCGTATGGAGTCCAGGGCCGAGATGGTCGCCGCGGTGTAGTCGGGACTGCCGCGGTAGGAGTTGGTGAACGACCGCGTGGCCGCGAGCGCAGCGGATTGCGTGACCCGTGACTTGGTCCCGGCGCGGATCGCCAGGTGATGTGACTGCGTGTTGATCGCGATAACGATGATCGTGGGGGAGGAGACCTTCGACTGGGTCTCGTGGTCGAACGCGCCCTTGTCGTCGGCGAACCTGGTGGTCGTGTAGATGTCGACCGGGTCGGGCAGCGTCGCCGCCTCGTTCTGGACGCGGGTGACGTCCAGAACGTGCGAAGCGTCGTGGATGTTGACCGTCGCGGCCACTGCCGGACCGGCGGCGAGCAGCACCGAGGTGAAGGCCCCCGCCGCCACTGCCAGAACTCCGCCGAGGCGTCGGCGGCGCCGGCTACCTGCCGCCCACATGATCATCTTTCTCCCATCGTCGACGCCTACCGAACGCGGCGGGCGTCACCGAGTGTGTACGCCCGACACAAATGGTGATCGACGAGGTGAACCGGCCCGAGTTGGCCGCTCAGTAGTCGACGTCGTCGTCGGCTGGGCCGAACACGAAAAGATGCTCCAGGACGGGCTTCGGGTCGCCGGACCAGTCGAGTGCGGCTACCTGCCGCCGGCTGCGTCGCCCCATCTGTACCCCGCGCCGCGACGGTCGTCGAGCACGTCCGCGCAGATACCGGCGAGATGTGCGTACGTGTCCTTGATGCTCCAACCGGGCAGCGCGGGCACGCTGCGTGCCGTCTCGGCGCCATCGAGCCCGTCGGCCAGATCGAGCAGGCGGCGACGGGCCTCGGCGTACACCTCGCGCGTGGGCATGGCGGCAGATTAACAACAGGGTCACGGGGTGGAGATGCCGTTGACCCAGTCCGGATGGGCCACGACGAACGCGTCGAGGGTGTCGTCGTGGATCGCGGTGAACAGTCGGCGGGTGGTATCGGTGAGGATCTCGTAGTCCAGGCCGTCGATGACCTGCGTGTTGTACTGGCCACTATTGGTCTTGAGCATCATGATGTTGTTCGGATCGATGCTCCTCAGCGCGAAGATCCAGTCCGGTAAGGACACTCCGTTGCCGTCGAAGGTCACCGCGCTACCCAGTGCTCGCATGAGCCGGTCGGTGGCCAGCGGGTCGGCGAGCAGGCCGGCGTTGGCGATCTTCTTGGCCAGGGCGGCGATGAGCTGCTGTTGGTGGCGTTGCCGGCCGTAGTCGCCGTCGGGTATGAGTTCACGTTGACGTGAATAGTCGAGGGCCTGCCAGCCGGCGAAAGGCTGACAGCCGACGTGGTACACCTGCGGACGAACCCCGGGGACCGGCACCGGGCGGTTATCCGGTGGGGCCTGCCGGTACGGGATGGCCACCTTGCCGGCGGCGTCCTGGCCGATGTGCACCGAAGGGGTCTCCTCGTCGACGCACATGTCGACCCCGCCGACCGCGTCGACGACCGATCGGAGGCCGTCGAAGTTGACGATCGCGCCGGCATTGAAGCTGACGCCGGTGAGTTGCTTGACGGTCAGGGCAAGTAGTTCGAACCCTCCGGCGCGACTACCGGCCTCGCTGAACCCGAACGCGAACGCGGCGTTGACCTTGTCCGTGCCGCCGGGGTAACCGGTCTTGGGGAAGGCCGGGATCTCGACCCGGCTGTCGCGGGGGATGGAGATGAGGTAGGCGCGGTCGTGCCCGGCCGGGATGTGCACGATGATGATCGAATCCGAGCGGGCGCCGCCGGCCGGGTCGTCGGCGCGTTCGTCGATGCCCACCAACAGCAGGTTGACCGGCCCGTTGATCCGGGCATGTGTCGGCGACGACCGGTCACCCACCGCCGGGTTGACCGCCGCGCCGCCCAGCAGATGCGCCTGATGCACCCCGCCGGTATAGCGGGCGAGCAGGAACCCACCACCCGCCAACGCGACCCCGCTGACCAGTACCAGCATCACGCCCAGTGCGATGAGTACCAGCGCCCATCGAGGGTCGCGTTCTGGCCGCCCGGCCAGGGGTGGCCGACCGTCCTCTCTCGACGCCGTCGTACCAGCGTCGCGACGGCGCGCCAACACCGGTCGCATACCTGGTTCCTCCGCCCTTCGCGGTCGTCAAAAGTCCTCGGACACTCCAACAGATGGCAGCCCGGTCACCTGGTCAGCGCCGTGTCACGAAGACGCCGTGTCACGAAGACGCCGTGTCACGAAGACGAAGACGGGCCATCTGGCGCAGGCGAGCCCGGACGTGCCGGTGCCCCATGCCCCCGATAGTGGCATTCGAACCTGCGACATGTGGTCAAGGCGCACCCGGTCTCGGGCCCGCCTGTGGAGCACGTGGCGGGCAGGTGGGGTGGCGCTATGTGGCTACGTCTCTACCAGGCCGACGCGCCGCCGGTGGTCGCCGCGCGACAGCGCTGCCGGGACCGTTCGATCTCGGCCTCCGCCTCGGCGCGCCTGGCCCAGCTCGTGCCCACGACGCTCTTGCCGGGCTCAAGCTCCTTGTAGACCTCGAAGAAGTGCTGGATCTCCAGGCGGTCGAACCTCGGCAGGTCCTCGATGTCCCGCAGATTCGCCTGGCGCGGATCGCCCGCCGGTACGCAAAGCACCTTGCCGTCGACGCCGTTCTCGTCGCTTATGCAGAACATCCCGATGGTGCGACAGCGGATCAGGCAGCCGGCGAACGTCGGCTCCCGTACCAGCACCAGCGCGTCCAGCGGCTCGCCGCCGCCGCCGAGGGTGCCTTCGATGAAGCCGTAGTCGGCCGGGTACTGCGTGGCGGTGAAGAGTGTGCGGTCCAGCCGGATCCGTCTGATGGCTTGATCCATCTCGTACTTGTTGCGCTGCCCCTTGGGGATTTCGACGGTCACGTCGAACTCCATCGTGGGATCCTCCCGCTCGTCCCTTGGGATCACGGGCTTGGCCCAGTCGCGCGGGCCGGGTACCGGTAGCCGTCTGGCGGATGGATCATGGCACGGTCGATCATGGTGTCGCGTCGGGTCGTGCGGCTTCCTTACCACGGTAGACCCGCAGGCCCTCTCCCCGGCGGTCGGCCCGCTATGGCGGCGGGTGCTAAAACTCTTCGCATATAGGTAAATATCGATCAGATAGGTCACCCTGCGGTCATCTCCCCGCTATCCTGAGTCAGGCCTCCCTCTCCGGTAGGCCTTCGCCTCCAGTCAGGAGGAGACGGGACCGTGTCCGCAGAGTCGGTTCCAGCCGCGCGTCGCGTCCGCGCCCTCGCGACGCGGGCGACGCATACGCTGCGCACCGTGGCGCTGATGCTTTCCCCCCGGCGGAAGCCACCCACCACCGCCGTGCCGTCCGCGCTGACGACCTTGGCGGCCTCGGCCCTGCTCGTCGCCGGGCTCACCGGGGTGCTGCCGGCCGTTACCGCGGCCGCGCTGGCGGTTGGCTCGTCCGCCGCTGTGCACGCGGTCCTGCTCATCCGCCTCGCACTGGCCATCCACCGCGGCCGGCGCACGTTCGGACCGTGCCGCGGCGCCGGTTTCCTCGGCATGGGCGTTCTCGTCGGCGGCGCCACCGTTGTCGGGGTGGCCGGGCATCCGGACGAGCACCTGGCCACAAATCTCGGCCTCCCGGGTCTGGTCGCCACGACCGCGATCTACCTGCTGGGGCTGCTCCTACTGCCCGGTGTCGCTACCACCACAGCCGCGCGACTGCAACGCCTGCTCGATGGTGGGGCCGTCGGCATCTGCCTTTTCTACATCGCCTGGCTGCTGGCCTTCACTCCCCACGGCGGTGAGTACCGACGTGCGCTGATCGCCGGTCTCGTCGCGTGCGCCGCCACGTCCGTCGCCCTCGTCACCGGTCTGCGCGCCGTCCGGCACCGCCCGGCTGCGCTCGCCTGCAGCGGCGGCGCGACGCTCTCGGTCATCGGGCTGGCCGGCCTGGTCGTCACGGTTACCCACCCGACCTCGGGCCCGGCATTGTGGCTGGCGACGGCGGCCCTCGTCGTCGGCCCCGCACTGACGGCGGAGGGTGCCCGCCGCAATGGCTCGAGCGAGCCTGACCCGGCCGCCGCCGACGGGTCCTTCGCCGGGTACCCACTGCTGGCGATTCCGATCGGCGCGGCACTGCTGGCCACGGCGTACCAGCTGATCCGGGGCGGCGTCCCCGACCGCACGGCGATCGTGCTCGGCCTGGCGGCTGTCGCCGCGGTCGCGGTCCGCGAAGCGCTGGCCGCCCTCACGGTCCGGCGGTACGCGGTACGCCTGGCCACCCGGGAGGCGCACTTCCGTTGCCTCGTCGCCGGCTCCAGCGACGTGACCGCCGTCGTGGACACCGACCTGGTGGTTCGCTGGCTGTCACCCGCCGCCGCTCGCCAGTTCGCACTGTCCGAACAGGACGTGGTCGACCGCCCCTTCACGGCGATGCTGCACCCCGACGACGCCGGTCGGGTCGTCGAGTGGCTGTCGGCACCCGGTGAAGCCGACCATCCGTCCCTGGTCGAGGCGCGGCTGCGCGACGGGTACGGGCGGTGGCGCGAAACCGAGTCGACCCTCAGTGACCTGCGCACCATTCCCGAGGTCGCGGCGTTCGTCGTGCATATCCGCGACATCGGCGACCGGCGCGTGATGGAGCGCACGCTGCGGCAGATGGCCTTCACCGATCAGCTCACCGGCCTTGCCAACCGTCGGGCGATGCTACGCGCCGTCGCCACCGCCCGGTCGGTGCCGGAGCCGGCCGGCTGCGTTCTGGTCGTCGACCTGGACGGCCTCGCCGGCGTCAACGACGTGCACGGTCACGAACTCGGCGACGCGGTCCTCATCGAGGTCGGCCGCCGGCTGCGGGCCGACCTCGACAGCCCGGACCTGCCCGCTCGCCTCGCCGGCGACCAGTTCGCCGTGCTGACCCCGGTCGGCTCCGTCCGGGCGTACGCGCTGGCCGGCCGGCTTGCGACCGTGCTCGGCGAGCCCTACCGGCTTCCCGGCGCCACCCTGCGACTCTCGGCAAACGTCGGGCTGGCCGAGGTAGCCGGTGCCGGCAGCGTCGACGAGGTGCTGCGCCGCGCCGATCTCGCGCTGCTACGGGCGAAGCGCGCCGGCCGCGGCTGTGTGGAGTGGTACGACAAGTCGATGGAGGCGGCGCTGCTGCGGCGTATGACGTTGGAGCAGGAGCTACCCGGTGCCATCGGCCGGGGTGAGCTCGATCTGGTGTACCAGCCGGTGATCGAACTGGCCAACCATCATCCGGTCGGAGCCGAGGCGCTGCTGCGCTGGCGGCACCCCCGGCTCGGCCCGGTGCCGCCCACCGAGCTGATCCCGGTCGCCGAGGACCTCGGCCTGGCCGACGAGGTCGGCGGCTGGGTGCTGCACCAGGCCTGCCGCCAGCTGTCCTCGTGGCTTCACGAAGGTTGGGACCTGTGGCTGTCGGTCAACGTTTCGGCCCGGCAACTGGTGTCTCCCGCTTTCGTCCCGGCACTGCGGGACGCGCTCGACGCACACCTCGTCGCCCCGGATCGGATCCTTGTGGAGGTGGCCGAGCAGGCAACGGGCGCCCGGCCGGTCCCGGAGGCGCTGGAGGCCGCCTTCACCGCGGTGCGCGGCGTCGGGGTGCGCACCGCGATCGACCACTTCGGCGCGGACCCGACGTCACTGGCCCACCTGCGCCGGATGTCGGTAGACGTGCTGAAGGTCGACCGGTCGCTGTTCGCCGACCCGGCCGGGCGTGGGGCGCCGGCCGCCCCGATCATGGACGTCGTGATGAGCCTGGGTGACCGGCTCGGGCTGGAGGTCGTCGCCTGCGGGCTGGAGGCGCAGGCGCACCTGGACGCGGTACTCGCTGCGGGCTGCCGCTTCGGTCAGGGACACCTGTTCGCCCCGCCCACGCCCGCCGAACGGGTCGAGGCGTACATGACCGATCATCGTGCCCCGTCGCTGTAGAGGCGGTGGACCGGACTGGAGGAGGCAGCGGACCCGGCCGCAGGAGGCGACCGCTGCCGACAACCGTTTGCCCTAATCCCATGGGGTGGGTGCCCGGCGCCTTCGGCGCGTCGGCACAGGCACTGCCGCCCGGGATCCTATGGTCGACAGGGGCGACGAGCGGAGGTAGTCATGGGGGAGTCAAGGCGGCCGACCGAGATGGCTTGGGTGTTCCGGCCGAGCCCCTCTCACCAGCACGGGGATGGGCTGCGGGCGCTGGTGGGCAAGCCGGTCTACGGGGTGGGCCCGCTCGGTGACGACGGTCGGGTCGAGGTCGTCCTGCAGGACGGCACCCGCGTGCGGGCCACGCCCGGCGAGGTCGTCGCCGAGTAACGCGAGCAGTCCGAGTCAACCGAGCAGACCGAGTAACGCCGAATAGGTTCGGAGGCGCGGCGGCGTTCTGTGACGTCTTGCATCTATATGCATGACGGTTCGTCCACTACGGTGACTGGAATGATTGCGTCTGACAGGCCGGTTCCCCGCGTAGCGGTCAGGGCCTGGCGGCGGGCCCGCGCCGCCGCCGCCGCGGGGCTGTTGGTGGTCGGCCTGGGCGCGTGCACGGCCAGCGCCTCCGGAGTGTCCAGCGCACGGTTCGTCGCACCCTCGGCGGCAGCGAACCCCAGCCCCAAGGTCCCCAACGCGGAGCCGTGGCTACTCGAAGCGCGCAAGAACAGTCAGCCGGGCAAGGGTGTGTGGACATCGACGGCGCTGCCCGGGCGGCGCACGGGATACCTCCTGCCGGCGTGGGTCTACGTGCCGGACGCGTACTTCGATCCGGCGCAGCGCGATCGACGGTTCCCGGTCGTACTGCTGCTCGCAGGCTTCCCGGGCGCGATCGAAAACTGGGATAAGCAGGGGCACATGCTGCCGATCCTCGACCAGATGATGGCCGAGAAGCGCATCCCGCCGATGATTCTCGTGTCGGCGACGCAGAATCCTGAACCCACCCGTGACAGTGAATGCGTCGACGCGGTGGGCGGGGCGCGCGCCGACACCTATCTGAGCGAGGACGTGCCGGAGGCGATCGAGGAGCACTTTCGGGTGACCCCGGACCGTAGAGGCTGGTCCATGATGGGTTACTCGACCGGTGGGTACTGCGCGGTCGATTTGGCGCTGCGTCACCCCGATCGGTTCGGCTCCGCGGTCAGTCTCGACGGATACTTCGCCCCTGCCATCGACAACACCACCGGCGACCTGTTCAAGCGCGACGCCGCTGCCCAGCGCTCGTACACGCCGCTGCAGACCGTCCGCGACCAACGCCCGTCCGCGCTGCGGTTCTACCTGGTCGTCGGTGACGCGGAAGCGAAGGCCAAGAACCAGGCGCGTACGTTCGCCGCGGCCGTGCGCCAGCCGGACACGGTCAACGTCGTCGACGTACCCGGAGGCCACAACTGGGACACCTGGAACAGGGCTCTCCCGGACGCCCTCACGTGGCTGGCAGCCGGGTGACCGGGCGGTGCGATCGGGCGTGCTGGCGGCCCGTCTCCGCTTGACCTTTATATCGACATCGACTAATTCTTGCTGAGCAACGCGCTTTTTTCGACCGTGAAGCCCAGGGAGGACGGACGTGTCGAGTAACGCACCCGCGTCGGGACGCATCGCGGTGAACGCCGCCGCGGTGGCACTGGCCACCGCCGTGCTGATCGCCACCGGCGGCAGTCCCGTCTCGGCAGCCACCTCGGCAGTCACGCCCGCGGCGCCCCCGACGACCACCCACGGCCCCTGCCAGTACACCGAGACCCCGGACGAGCCCGCGGCCCGGCCGGTACCGCTTCCGCGCGACCCGCACCGGACTCCCAACGAGGGCACCGTCGACGTGGTCCTGAAGACCAGCCAGGGTGACATCGAGCTCGCGCTAGACCGGGCGAAGGCGCCCTGCACGGTGCAGAGTTTCCTGCACCTGGTCAGGCACCGGTTCTACGACCGCACCCCCTGCCACCGGCTCACCGCCCACCCGAGGCTCAAGGTCCTGCAGTGCGGTGACCCGAGCGGCACCGGCGAGGGCGGGCCGGGTTACCGCTATCGGGACGAGTTGCCCACCGACCTCGACCCCGCCCCGACCGATCCGACCGGTGCCCGACGGATCTACCCGCGCGGCACGCTGGCGATGGCGAACGCCGGTCCGGACACCAACGGCAGCCAGTTCTTTCTGGTCTACGCCGACTCGACGCTGCGACCCGACTACACCATCTTCGGAACGGTCGACGACGACGGACTCGCCACCCTGGACAAGATCGCTGCCGGCGGAGTGAAACCCGGTCCCGACAATCCCGCGCCGGTTGACGGGCAGCCCGCGCTGCCGGTGGACATCAGCAGGGCGAAGATCGATTGCTGAGGGCATGGATTGGAAATTCGCGCCGGCGGGTATCCGGTGACTGTCCGAGCCGGACAGTCCGGGTGCGAGTGGGGGCAGATGATTTCGGTGAGCACGATCGCCGTGGTCGCGCACCGGCGGAAGACGTTCGGCGGCGGGCTCGACGAGCTGCGGAAACTGGTCGCTGACCAGGGCGTGGACAACCTTCTCTGGTACGAGGTCTCCAAGAGCGCGAGAGCGCGCAAGAAGACCCGCAAGGCGCTCAGGGAGGGTGCCGAGTTGGTCTTCGTCTGGGGCGGGGACGGAATGGTCCAGCGATGCGCCGACGCGATGGCCGGATCGGGCGCCGCACTCGCGATCGTTCCCGCGGGCACCGCCAACATGCTCGCCGGCAACCTCGGCATCCCACAGGACCTGCCCACCGCGGTGCACATCGGGTTCAACGGCCGACGTCGCAGGCTGGACCTGGGAAAGGTCAACGGCGAACACTTCGCGGTCATGGCCGGAGCCGGCTTCGACGGTGCGCTGATAGCCGATGCCGGCCGGACGATGAAGGACAGGGCGGGGCGGCTCGCGTACGTGTGGACAGCGCTGAAGCACGTGCGCGACGACGCCGCCCGCGTGAAGATCCGGGTCGACGGCAGGAAGTGGTTCGACGGCAAAGCCACCTGCGTGCTACTCGGCAATGTGGGCACCATCACCGGCGGTATCCGGGCCTTCGACGACGCCCGACTCGATGACGGGTGGCTGGAGATCGGGGTGGCCACCGCGCAGGGCGCGCTGCAGTGGGCCCGTACTCTCGGGCGGATGACCCTGGGCCGGTCCGACCGCTCGCCGTTCGTGCGGATCACCAGGGCGAAGGCGGTCGACGTGACGTTGCGCAGGCCCATGACGTACGAGCTCGACGGCGGTGCGCGAAGCACGATCACGAGGCTGAAGGCCCGAGTCGTTCCCGCCGCCATCACCGTCTGCGTACCCGAGCCGTCGTAACCGTCTTCGTGGCGTTCAGTGGGGTGCCGGCCAGGAGCAGCGGGTGGGTACGACAGCGAGCGGGCAGTGTGTGCGCCCGATCAACGCGCCCGTGACCGAGCCGAGGAGCAGTCCACTGAGGCCGGCGTGGTGGCGGGAACCGACCACGATCAGCGCGGCGTAGGTGCTGAGCCCGAGCATCGCGTGGGCGACATTCGGGTCATGCATCGCCTGTCGTCGCACCACGACGTCCGGGTACTTGGTGGTCCAGCCGGCCAGCGCCTCGGCCATGAGTCGGTCGGCGTCCTCAGCGGCTGCCGCGCCATCGTAGGCGAACGGGTCCACCGTGCTCAGTGCTCCACCGGGGAGCTCGGCCCAGACGTGCACCACGCGTAGCTCGACGCCGCGCACCAACGCCTCGACAAAGGCGTACTCGATGACAGCTGGCCCTTCCGCATCCTCGCTCACGCCGAGCAGGACCGTCCCGACCAGCCCCGCCGATCCGGCCGGGCCGATGATCACCGGGCAGCCGGCGTGCGCCGCCACCTGGGCGCTGATCGGATCGGCGGGCTGCGGCGACGTGAAGCGGTCGGGATGGGTGGGCATCACGATCAGGTGGGCGGCGCGGGAGCGTTCGACAAGGACATCGGCTAGCTCGCCCGGTACGGTTTCGCACTCGATCGCGAGCGCCGGATGGCTGTCGCGGATGCCGCTCGCTGTCGGGCCGGGGTCGGCCGACAGCAGGCGTAATGGTCGCCGGTGCAGTACGGCTTCCGCTGCCGCCAATCGGGCCGCGGCGAGCCCGAAGGTCGAGTTGTCTATCCCGGCCACGACCGGCCGGGCCGGTGAGGCCGTCACCCCGGGTCTCCCTCACGTCGATCACCTAGGTCCGCCGCCGAGCCCTCAGGACCGTGATCGTGGGCCGCGGCGGCCTGGTCGAGCAGGGTTACCACCGTCGCGTCGCTGGTCTCGCTGAAGTCCTCGTACCATTCGCCGACCGCCTGGAACCGGTCGGGCTGCTGCACGCATACGACCTCGTCGGCCACATCCGACATCGCAGCCACCGCGGAGGGCGGCGCGACCGGTACGGCCAGGACAACCCGGTCGGCACCCTGAGTCCGGGCCACCTCACATGCCACCCGGGCCGTCGCGCCGGTGGCGATACCGTCGTCGACGACGACGGCGGTCTTGCCGGTGAGGTCCACGCGTGGCTGATCACCACGCAGGCGCCCGACCCGCCGGTCGAGTTCGGCGCGCGCGGTGGCGGCCGCGGAGGCCAGTTCGTGTGCTTCGACGCGGGCGGTTCGGACCACCGTCGGGTTGACGATGGTGGCGCCGTCCTCGCCGACCGCCCCCATCGCGAGTTCGGGCTGCCACGGCACGCCGATCTTGCGTACGACGATCACGTCAAGGGGTGCGTCCAGGGCGCGCGCGACCTCGTACGCGACCGGCACACCACCTCGAGGCAGACCCAGGACGACGACGTCATCTCCGCGAAGGTGCGCCAATGCGGGCGCCAGCCGCCGCCCCGCCTCGACGCGGTCGTTGAAAATCACGTCGGTCCTTCCGATCAGAACGGTCCCCTTCAAGCCTGCGCGTCACTCCGCACGGTCAGCAGGGGAGAAAGTCCCATAACCGCCGACCGAAGGGGGCCGCTACGAGATCCGACCCGGGCCGCTCGGTCGCAACGCCTCGGTCGGATGGGACGCCTAGTACGGTCGGGACGCCTCGGTCGGATGGGACGCCCAGGGCACGGACTGCGCCGGGGCGCGGTGCTTGCCGGTGTGCTCGGTGCTTTCTTGGTCCGCAGCGTTGGCGCTGACGTCGCGCGTCGGGCCCCGGTGCTTCGGCGAGCCGGTACCCCTCGCCCCGGTGTTGGTCCCCGCGGGGCGGGGCGCCGGTGGGGGAGGGCCGACCGGCGGCACGTAGACCCGTGCGTCGACGGCCTCAGCCAGGACGAGCGCCGCGAGGGGACTGGTGGGGCGCTCGTCGGGGTCCTCGCTCAGACAGCGGGTACACAGTTCGGCGGCCTCGGTCGCGAGACCGTCGATGGCCGGCAACGGATCGGGTCGCCGGTGGCGCCGCGCGTACAGCAGCTGCGTCGGGGTGTCGGCCGGCCACGGCAGTCGGCCGGTCATGCACTCGTACAACAGCACGCCGACGGCGTACATGTCGGTGGCCGGTGTCGCGGGCTCGCCGCTGAGCCGTTCCGGCGCCAGGTAGGCCGGCGTTCCGATGACGGTGCCGTCGGGTAAGGGATCGCACTGGCCGCTCGTCGTCGCGATGCCGAAGTCCAGGACCTTCACTCCGGACGGGGTGAGCATGATGTTGGCCGGTTTGATGTCGCGATGGACGATGTCGTGGCCGTGTGCGGCGGCAAGCGCCGCGCTGACCTCTGCGCAGACGCGCACCGCGATGTCCCATTGCATCGGGCCCCCGGCCAGGTGGTCGGCCAGGGTGGCGCCGTGGACGAGCTCCATCACGATGTACGGCGCCTGCCGGCCCGGCGGGAGCGACGCCATTCCGAAGTCGTAGACGCCGGCCACGTTGGGGTGCGCCAGTTGGGCGGCGGAGCGGGCCTCGGTCCGCGCCCGCTCGTCGCAGCCCTGGTCGGCTGTCTCGTCCGGAGCTAGCAGCTTCACCGCGACGGGCCTGGCGAGCACCTGGTCGTAACCGCGCCACACTTCCGACATACCGCCCACACCGATGCACTGTTCGAGGTGGTACCGCCCGCCCAGTGCCCGCACCGACCGCTCCTTGCCGTTCGCGTGTCCCGGGCCCCGTGTACCCCCACGGGTGACTGGGCAAACAGCGCCGGCGACGCATCAGCGGAGCGTAAGCACCGGACGCCCCGGACGGGGCGCTTACGGCAAGGGCGGACGGCCAGAGCGATCACACCCTCACAGTGAGGGGAGGGCCGGCAGGAGTTCGGTGACCAGTCCCCGCACCCGGTCGCGGATCTCGTCGCGGATCGGACGGACGGCCTCGATGCCCTGTCCCGCCGGGTCGTCGAGTTTCCAGTCCTCGTAGCGCTTGCCGGGAAAGACGGGGCAGGCGTCGCCGCAGCCCATGGTGATGATGACCTCGCTGGCCTGGGCGGTGGCGTACTCCAGCTTCTTGGGCTGCTCCGCGGTGATGTCGATGCCGACTTCGCGCATCGCCTCCATCGCGACCGGGTTGATCTGACCGGCGGGTTCGGAGCCGGCCGAGAGAACCTCGATCCGGTCCCCGGCAAGGTGGCGCAGCCATCCGGCGGCCATCTGGGAGCGGCCGGCGTTGTGCACGCATACGAACAAGACCCTGGGCTTGTCGGTCACGGTGGTTGCCTTCCTAGAGCGGGCGTGCGGGGTTTGGCGCGGCGGCGGGGCGGAAGCGGCGGCGTAGGGCGAGGCTGACGTAGACCAGTGCCACGAGTACGGGTACTTCGATGAGGGGGCCGACGACGCCGGCGAGGGCCTGGCCGCTGGTGACGCCGAAGGTGGCGATGGCTACGGCGATGGCCAGTTCGAAGTTGTTGCCGGCGGCGGTGAACGCCAGGGTGGTGGTGCGTTCGTAGGTCAGGCCGATGGCCTTGCCGAGGGCGTAGGAGCCGGCCCACATGATGGCGAAGTAGGCCAGCAGGGGCAGCGCGATGCGGGCCACGTCGAGGGGCCGGTTGGTGATGGCGTCGCCCTGCAGGGCGAACAGGATGACGATGGTGAACAGCAGTCCGTACAGCGCAGCCGGCCCGATCTTGGGTAGGAACGCGGCCTCGTACCAGGTGCGTCCCTTGGCCTTCTCCCCGAAACGGCGGGTCAGGTAGCCGGCCAGCAGTGGGATGCCCAGGAAGATCAGCACGTTGCGGGCGATGTCCCAGCCGGAGACGTCCAGTTTCGCGCCGGACAGGTGCAGCCAGCCGGGCAGTACCGACAGGTAGAACCAGCCGAGCAGGCCGAACGCCAAAACCTGGAACACCGAGTTGAGGGCGACGAGGACCGCGGCGGCTTCGCGGTCGCCACAGGCCAGGTCGTTCCAGATGATGACCATCGCGATGCAGCGGGCGAGCCCGACGATGATCAGGCCGGTGCGGTAAGCGGGCTGGTCGGGCAGGAAGATCCAGGCCAGGGCGAACATCAGCGCCGGGCCGAGGATCCAGTTGAGCAGCAGCGACGAGATCAACAGGCGCCGGTCGCCGGTGACGGTGTCGAGGCGGTCGTAGCGGACCTTGGCCAGCACCGGGTACATCATGATCAAAAGGCCGAGAGCGATCGGCAGCGAGATGCCGCTGACCTTGACCGCGTCCAGTGCCGTGTTGAGGCCGGGTACGCCTCGGCCCAGTAGCAGGCCGGCGGCCATGGCCAGGCCGATCCACAGCGGCAGGAACTGGTCCAGGCGCGAGAGCTTGCCGACCACCGCCGTGGGTGCGGCGGTGGTCTGGCCGGTGGTGGTGGTCACGGACACTCCCGGCGAGTCTCGGCGTTGGTACGGGCACGTTCGGCCAACTGTGCGAGTTGGCCGGCGGCGGCCTCGATCGCGTCGGGCAGCAGTCGGTAGTAGGTGAACCGGCCGTGCGGCTCGGCCGCCACCAGGCCGGCCTCGCGCAGCGCCCGCAGGTGGTGGGACACGGTGGGCTGCTTGGCGCCGGTGTCGTCGACCAGGTGGCAGGTGCAGGCCGGCCCGTCGGCGAGCAGGGCGATGATCTGCGCCCGCAACGGATCGGCCAGCATCTTGATCACATCAGGTTCAGCTGATATCAGCACAGCCTGATAAAAACACGCCGGAACCCTCGTCGTCCACCGCTGCGGGCGGCGCGAAGGTGAACAGTCGGTGATGGGTGCGCCGGGTGGCGTGTCAGTCGATCGTGGGTGCGGCGACGTCGAGCAGGCCCGCCAACTGCTTGAGCGCCTGCGGTTGGGCCCGGTAGTAGACCCAGGTGGCGCGGCGCTCCGAGTCGACCAGGCCGGCCTCGCGCAGCACCCGCAGGTGGTGAGAGATCGTCGGGCCGGACAGGTCGAACGCGTCGGTCAGGTCGCACACGCAGATCTCGTCGGTGGAGGCGATCAGCGACATCAGGCGCAGTCGGACCGGGTCGCCGAGGGCCTTGAACATGGGTGCGAGGTCGGCGGCCTGCTCGCCGCTGAGCGGCGCGACCGCCAGCGGTGGGCAGCACCCCTGCGTGATGGCCAGAACCGACCCTCGCTGATTTGACATACGTCTAGGTTGACAGGTGGGACCGGGGGTGACAAGGGCGGTCGTGCCACATGGGGTGAGCCGCGCCACGGTCGCTGC
>JAOPWA010000678.1 GCA_025965915.1 Dactylosporangium sp.
AGCGATCCTCTCGGCGGTGACCACGCACCGCGCCAGCGGCGAGCTGACCACGGCGGCGACCTCACTGGCCACAGTGGTCACTCGAGCAGCCGCGGCGATGGCCTGCAGGAGTCCCTTGTGAGACAGGGGAACGTCGCCGCGGCCCGAGTAGCGTCGTTGCGCGGTCAGTTCGGTTTCGCCGTGACGCACGAGGATCAGGCGGGTCGCCGAACCCGTTGACGGCGGCATCCACGACCGGGGCCCGGCCGCGGGGGTGCCCATGGCTGAGCCTTGCGGCGACTCAGACAGCTCGACGTCTTCGGCGCGTTTGCCGTCCATCGCCGCATTGGCGAGGGCGTCGGCCCGCTTGTTGCGCTCCCGTGGGATCCAGGTGAACCGCACCGACGTGAACCGCCGTAACAGATTGGCGGCCTGGGCGGCGAGCGGCCGCAACCCGGGGTGCTTGATCTGCCAGCGGCCCGACATCTGCTCCACGACGAGCTTGGAGTCCATCCGGACCTCGACCTCGTCGGCGCCCAGCTCGGCCGCGGCGGTCAGGCCGGCGATCAGGCCCTGGTACTCGGCGACGTTGTTCGTCGTGACGCCCAGTGCCCCGAGCCGCTGCGCCAGCACCTGGCCGGTGTCCGCGTCGAGCACGACGGCGCCGTATCCGGCCGGACCCGGATTGCCTCGGGCACCCCCGTCGGCTTCGACGATGACTCTCACAGGCCGGACTCCTCGGTGCGGACCAGGATGCGCCCGCACTCGTCGCACCGGACCACCTCGTCGGCGGGTGCCGCCCTCAGCCGGGCCCGCTCGCTGCCGGACACGTCCAGCCGGCAGCCACCGCAGCGGCCGCCGCGCAACAGGGCGGCGCCCATCCCGCTCTGCTCGCGGATGCGCTCATAGAGCTGCACGAGGTCCGGCGGCAGGTCGCCGACCAGCGGAGCCCGGCCCGCGCGGCGGAACTCCTCGTCCCGGCCGATCTCCGACAGCGTCTCGTCCCGGCGCCGTTCGACTTCGGCGCGCTTGTCCCGGATCGCCGCCAGCCGCTGTTCGGCCTCGCCGAGAACACCCTGTGCGGACTCACGCTGCTCCATCAGCTCCAGCTCGGCGTCCTCGAGCTCGCCCTGCCGGCGGGCCAGGGTCGCCAGCTCGTGCTGGAGGGCCTCCAGTTCCCGCGCCGGGCCGGTGCCGACGTCCAGCCGCGCCTGGTCCTTGGCGGCCCGCGCGCGTACCTGGTCGACGTCCTTCTCCAAGCGGGCGATGTCCCGGTCGAGGTCGTCGACGCCGACCTGTACGCGTACCCGCTCGTCCTCCAGGGCCGACAGTTCGCGCGCCAGCCGGTCGAGCTCCGCGTACTCCGGCAGGGTCTTGCGTTTGTGTGCCAGCTGCGCCAACGACGTGTCGATGGCCTGCAGGTCGAGCAGGCGTCGCTGGGCTTGCGGGTCGGCCTTCATCGGCTAGAACTCCTCGGTGTCATTGGCTTGCGACTGCGGTCCTCGCAAGCTGCGGTCCTCGCGCTGCGCGGTGGTCGAGCGGGCGTGCAGCGTCCAGGGATCGGTGTCGACCTCGGAGATGACCGGGTCGATGCCGAGTGTGGCGCGCAGGTGGGTGGCGAGGTCGTCGAGCCAGGGTCGCTCGGTGGCCCAGTGGGCGGCGTCCAGCAGCGCCGGGCCGCCCTCGGCCAGGTACTCGCTTGCGGGGTGGTGGCGCAGATCGGCGGTGAGGTATGCGTCGACGCCGGCTGCCGCGGCATCAGTGAGGAAGCCGTCGCCCGCACCACCGCACACCGCCACGGTTGTAATCCTCCGCCCCGGCGCCCCCGCGGCTCGCACCCCCCACACGGTCGGCGGCAGCGCCTGGGCGGCGAGGTCGGTGAACTCGGCCAGCGTGGTCGGCTGCGGTAGGCGGCCGATCCGGCCGGATCCGCGGCCCGCGCCGGCGGCGACGCCCGACGCCGGGCGCAGCGGCCGCAGGTCGACCAGGCCCAACCGGGCGGCAAGGGCGTCGGAGACACCGGGGTTGGCGACGTCGGCGTTGGTGTGCGCGGTGTACAGCGCGATCCCGGCGCGAATGAGACGGTGGATGAGCCGACCCTTGTACGTGGTCGGTGCGACCGACGAGACGCCGCGCAGCAGCAGCGGGTGGTGCGCCACGATCATCTCGGCGCCGACGGCGACGGCCTCTTCGACGGTCTCGGGCACGCAGTCGACGACGCACAGGATCCGCCGCACGCTCGCCTCCGGCTCGCCGAGCACAAGGCCCACGCGATCCCAGTCCTCCGCCCACGCCGGCGGGTAGCGCTCCTCGATGACGGCCACGACATCGGTCACGGTGGGCGGCGGCTGGGCGACTGTCACGGCGGCGAGGCTACCGCAATCGGGGTTGCGGGTCAGCGCAGTGCGACTCGATGACGTCGTTCCGAAAACTCCGGTTACGCCGCAACTCCCATGTTTTCGGCCAGCTCGGCGATGGGCGGCGGCGGAGTTCCCCGGCTGCGGCGCAGTACGTCGGTCAGGATCTCTCGGGCGACCGGCCGGCAGCGGATCTCCGACGGCGCGAGCCGGTCGCCCTCCAGCAGCATCTCGCTGGCGCCCTCGACGTCGCCGATCTGGGTGTATCCACGGGCTATGTCGAGAAAGTGGTGGGCCCGGCGCTCGGGCAGCAGGGCACCGAAGCCGTACTGGTCGATCCTGTGGTGGGTCTCCACCGCGAGCTTTCCCTCGCCCAATTCGACGGCGGCGGCCGCCCGGTGCAGCTCCACGTTGGTGGGGCCGAACGACGTCCAGTAGTGGTTATGGTCGCCGCCGAGCGCGCGGGCCGCGTCGTCGGCGCCGGCGAGCAGGTCGCGTACGGATGCGGTGTCGCCGATACGCGCGGCGGCGATAGCTCCCTGAAGCAGCAGCATCCCGTACACCGACAGCCGTTCCGGCGTGGTCGGCTCACCGCAGCCCGGTGCGAGCCGGTTGGCCACGTTGACGTTGACCTCGAGCGCCGGGCGGGCCCGACCGAGCGCGAGCAGGGACAGCGCCACCCGGTAGGTGGCGACGCCGGCCAGCAGCGGGTCACCGGAGCGCTGCGCCGAAGCGATGGCACGGTCGGCCGCGAGCCACGACAGCTCATGCTCACCGAGCTTGCGCAGGGTCGAGGATGCGAGCTGGTAAACCTGGGCCAGCAGGTGTGAGGCCGTGCGGGATTCTTCGGTGCCGGCGTACGCGGTTTCGGCGGCCTGCGCGTCGCGCAGCAGCTTGGGCAGCGCTCGGGTGAGCATCCCGCACTTGGCGTGCTGGTAGGTAAGCCACGCGTGGTTGACCGCCTTGCCCAGCTGCTCCAGCGGTGGCGGCTCCGGCGGCGCGTTGAAGAACGCGCTGATCTGGTCGTATCGCTCCAGCGCCGCCCGGATCTCCTCGACCTCGACCTGGTCGATGCCGCTGATGGCGTCCGGCCGCCGCTCCGGTTCCTTGCCCAGCAGAAGCTGCACGTCGACCTGGAGGACATCGGCGATCTCGTAAACTACCGAGAACTTGTCGAGCCGGCGGACCCCGCGCTCAACCTTGTCGACCCAGCTCTTGGACTTGCC
>JAOPWA010000017.1 GCA_025965915.1 Dactylosporangium sp.
TAGGGCCTCCGCGGCCGCGGCCCGGTCGCGGGCCTCGTCACGCTCGGTGTGGGCCAGCCGGGCATCCGTGGCGGCCCGATCGGCGGCCTCCCGGGCGGTCGCCGCCTCGCGCAGGCCCCGGTCGGCCTCGGCCCGGGCCGTTGTCACCGCCGCATCGGCGTCGGCCCGGGCCTGCCGGACCGACTCCTCCGCCTCGACCCGGGCAGCCTTGATCAACTCTTCGGCCTCGGCCCTGGTCGCGGCGACCGTCTCGTCGGCCTCGGTACGGGCGAGCTCCGCGGCGGCGCGGGCCGTCCTCGCCTGCCGCCGCGCGGTCTGCACGTCCTCGCGGGCCTCGTCGCGCTCGGTGTGGGCGGCGGCGACAGCCGTGGCGGCCTCCGCCCGTACCGAGGCCACCTGCCGCTCGACACCGGCCGGTGACAGTTCGGCGTACAAGGCCTGGGCGAGGGTTTCGCTGACCTGCTCCAGCCGGTCGACCACCTCGAACGCCCGCGCGACCTGACCGGTCAGGCCGGGGGAGTTGCGCTGACGCATCCGTGCGGCCCGCGCGGCCGACTGGCAGGCACCGTCGTTGTCGCGGCAGTACCGAAACGGGCGCCCGGCGCTACCGCGCTGCGGAACGGCCCGCCCGCAGTGCGCGCAGGGTCGGGTTGATTCAGGCTCCTCGGTCACCCGCGCGAATCTACTGGGTGTGCCGGGCTGTCACCCCGCGCGGACACGCGCTACGCCACGGGCACCGGGCCAGCTTGTCGGCTGCGGGGCGCCGAGTCGGCGAGCAGAGCCAGCAGCAGCACCGTGAAGACGGCCAGTACGCCGACGAACGCGAGTTCACCGGAGATGAGTTCGACGACGATGCCGAGGATGGCGTCCAGCACCAGAACGCCGATGATCAGCCCCCGGGCCGGCCGGCCGAACGGTCGGCCCCGTATGGCGGCCGCGACCAGCGGTACCGCCGGAGCGGCCAGGACCAGCGCCAGCACGGCCGCGATGATCCACACGGCGAGTTGCCCGCGCGCGGCCGGCATGCCATCCATCGACATCGAATAAGCGCCGATCACCGCGCCCAACACGTACAGCACCCCGCCGAAGACGGCCGCCTCCACGACGGTGCCGATCGCCGCGAGTAACAGGACGAGCGTGCGCATGGCGCCTCCCGGGGCTAGGGCGATTGGCGTCAAGCTACCGGCAGGTAGGGGCAGGCTTCAATACGGTAGGCGCCGGTCGCCGCGTCGAGCGTCGGTGGTCACGACGGCAGGAAGCGGACAAGCTCGCGACGCGAGGCGATCCGCGAATGCTCGCGCATGGGGCCGCCGCCGTTTCGGTCGAGGTGTACCGCGCGCAGGCCGGCCGCCCTGGCACCCTCGACGTCGAGGTCATAGCGGTCGCCGACGTTGAGGACGGCGGCGGGCGGCAGACCTAACCGGTCGCACGCGATCAGGTACGCCCGAGGGGCGGGCTTGGCGCTGCCGATGTCTTCGGCGGTGTACACCGGACCGACACGGCCCAGCAGACCAACTCTGGCTAGCTTGCCGGTCTGCTGCGCGACAGTGCCGTTGGTCAACACCGCGGTCGCCAAACCGGCTCGGCTGATGGCGGTCAAGGCGTCTTCGGCATCATCGAACGCGCGCCATGCCTGCTCGTACCAGTGCAGGTAGCCGTCGAACAACTGGTCCAGATGCTCGTCGTCGTCGACGAAGCGAACGCCGACACTCGGCAGGAAATCCCGCAGCCGGCGGCGTCGCTGCTCCTGAAAGCTGACCCGGCGCTCACGCCAGGCAACCAGGTGTCTCTCCTGGGCGACCGCCCACAAGGCGACGACCTCGTCGGTCGCCGGCACGCCCAACGAGGGAAGCCATGCGCGCAGCGCATCCCGGACCGCGGACTCGTGATCGACCAGCGTCCCGTCGAGATCGAGCAACACACCCTGAAGCCGCACCCGATGAACCTACTGCGCCAGCCTGCCGGTCGTCGTCCAGAATTCCGGCGAGCGCGGCATCTCCTGGTGCAGGTTTACGCGCCGTCGTGGGCCGCCGTCTCCAGCAGTTGGCCCCCGGAGAGCCGCAGCCAGCGGTCCACCTTGATGTCCGCGAGGAACCGCTCGTCGTGGCTGACCACCATGAACGCGCCTTGGTAGGCGCTGAGCGCGCTCTCCAGTTGGTCGACGCTGACCAGGTCGAGGTTGTTGGTCGGTTCGTCCAGCAGCAGCAGTTGAGGCGCCGGGTGAGGGGGACCTCCCCGAGGCCGAGCCGGTCCAGCTGGGCACGGGTGCGCTCCTCGATGTCCCAGTCGTTGCCGACCGTGGTGAAGTGCTCCTCGCTCGCGTCTCCGGACTCGATGGCTTCCAGTGCCCTGATCACCGGGGCGATCCCCACCACCTCGGCCACTGTCAGGTCGCCGACCAGGGGCAGGCTCTGCGGAAGGTAGCCGAGCACCCCCTTGACGGACACGGTCCCGCCGCTGGGCTGGTACTCGCCGGCGATCAGCTTGAGCAGGGTGCTCTTACCGGCACCGTTCGGTGCGACGAGGCCCGTGCGGCCGCCGCCCACGGTGAAGGACAGGTCCTGGAAGACCGGGGTGTCGTCGGGCCAGGAGAAGGAGAGGTTCGAGCAGATGATGAACGCATCGGACATGCGAGAGACCTCGGGTGTGATGCGGGCGTGCCGGGGCCGCCCAGGGTCGAATCCGCCGCTCGGCCACCGGGACGTCAGCGTGCTCCGCCCGGGTGGGTGAACGGGGTCGTGGTGGCAAGCTCGACGAAGCCGAGTCGCTGGAGAATCGGTCGGCTGTCTTTGGAGGCGTCGACCTGCAGGTAGCGGAAGCCTCGAGCCGACGCCAGGGTGGCCCGGTGGGCCACCAGCGAGCGGAACACACCACGGCCCCGCCAGGCGGGCAACGTGCCGCCGCCCCACAGGCTGGCGAAGTCGGTGCCAGGGTGGAACTCCAGCCGCCCGGCGGCGATTGGACGTCGCCCGGCCACCGCGACCACGGCCGCGGCTGAACCGGGCTGGCGCGCGAGACCGGCCAGCAAGGTTCTACCCAAGGCGGAGTAGTCTCCGCCGAACACCTCGTCATGCACTGACACGACCGCCTCGACACCGTGCTTGTCGACGACTGGCAGCAGTTCCACGCCCGGGGGCGGTGGCACGTCGAGCGTGAGGTCTGCGATCTCGGCGACGAGCAGGGCCTCGGCCGGCTGGGGCGTGAAACCGGCCGCGAGCAGCCGGTCGGGTAGGTCCGGGGGCTGGTCGTATGAGTAGTGCTTCCACTCCCAGGGGCGAGAAAGTTCTGCGAACCGGCTGATCTGCGCAGCGATGACCGCGTCGGCGCTGACGTGGTCCAGGTCGCACCACGTCACCCCGGTCCACCCGTCCCCGACGGACACGCGCCGGATCATGGTGTCGTCGTGCTCGACGTGCCCGTCCGGCGTGTCCGGCTCCGGGTGCCGGCGTATCTGCTCGTCGAAGGCCGCGAGTACCGCTTGTCGGTCCATGCGGGTAGCCGACCAGAACCACGTCGGCGCCGGCAACCGGGTTTCTGGCACCCAGCACCTCACGGACGCCGGGCTGCCTCAACAGCCGAACCCCACCCCGCGTATCAGGCTGCCGGCGTGCCCGAAGGCGACCAATGCGTGGGGCGAGTAAGTGACGACGGCAACTTTGTGTCGGCATCGCCCTTCGCCGCATCGAGTTGGGCCTGGGTCAGAAAAATACTGTCGCGGAGGTCGGCACCGCTGAGGGCAGCCGCTCTGAAGTCAGCGCCGATGACGTCGGCCACTCTCAGATCGGCGCCTCTGAGGTCGGCCCCGATGAGGTATGCCCCTCTCAAATTGGCGCCTCGGAGGTCGGCACCTCTGAAGTCAGCGCCGATGAGGTCGGCTCCGCTACGGTCGATCTTCCGGCGCCGGACTGCGCCTCGCACGAGTTCGCTCGCGCGGAGAAGTAAGACATTGACGTCGCGTCGATGTGCTGCCACGTCCAGTTCCATGACAGCGTCGGGACCGTAGTGAGTGAGACGTTCGGTCTCGTCGAGCGCGACGCTGAGCTCACCGTGCAGTGGGCGGGCCGGTTGTAGCGTCAGCGCCTCGGTCAGATACCAGAGCAGCTCATGGAGTTGCCGCATGATCGGGAACACCTCGAACATCCGCTTCGCGGTTTGCGGGGCCCGCCGCCAGTCCTGTCCGCCGAAGGTGACCTGGGCGACCTTTTGCCCCGCGCCGAAGCAGTCGTAAACGGTGCAGCCCGAAAAGCCCCGCTGCCTAAGGCTCGTGTGAATGCCGCAGCGGAAGTCCGATTGCAGATTGGGACAGGCCTGCCCGGCAGCTTTGTCGATCGCGAAATCTGCCGAGGCCGAGAAGGCCGGCGCGACACAGCACAGTGCGAAGCAGCTCTCGCAGTCAGCTCGTAGGCTGAGGCGATCTCCTTCGGGGGCGGGCTCTACATGTTCGCGTTTCTCAGACAACGTACGCGGTCTCCTGTGTGAAGCAAC
>JAOPWA010000128.1 GCA_025965915.1 Dactylosporangium sp.
TCGGACGCGTCGGCAACCGGACTTGTACCCCGCAAAATGGCTGGTTACGCGACGTAAAAGCACAACAGACGCACCGAAACCGGTGTTCCCGCAGGCAGGAGCAGTACGCGCAGAGCGAAATCGGGCCCGCCCGGCGAAGCCGGGGGGCCCGAAGTGGATCATAGAGCCGGCGGACCGGCCCGTTCACCGCGCGCTACCGCGGCGCACCGCAGGGTGCCGGCTCGCCGCGGTTGGCTCACCAACTCAGTGACCGGCCTCGGCGTTGTACCGGTCGACGATCTCCTGCTTGATGCGGCCGCGGTCGGAGACCTTGATCCCCTTGCTCTGCGCCCACTCCCGGATCGCCCGGTTCTGGTCGCGGTCGCCGCCGCCACCGCGAATACGGCTCGCCGAGCGACCTCCGGCCAGAACGCCACCCCGGCCGACCTTGGTGCCGGCGGAGACATAGGGCGCGATGGCATCACGCATCTTGTTGGCGTTTTTCTTCGACAGGTCGATCTCGTACTGAATGCCGTCGATCGAGAACTTGACGGTCTCCTCGGCGTCACCGCCGTCCAGGTCGTCGACCAGCACGTGGATAGTTCGCTTGGCCACGATTAATTCCCTCCGAAAGTGCACACCCGCCTGTAGCCAAAAACAATAACTCAACAAGCGGGTACAGCGTCAACGGGTGTGGAAAATTACTCAGGCCGTACGATCGGAAACAGGATTGTCTCGCGAATCCCGAGGCCGGTGAGGGCCATCAGCAACCGGTCGATTCCCATGCCCATGCCGCCGGCCGGCGGCATTCCGTACTCCATCGCGCGCAGAAAGTCCTCGTCGAGTTGCATGGCATCCGGGTCGCCCTTTGCCGCCAGCAGCGACTGGGCCACCAGTCGCTCCCGCTGAACCACCGGGTCGACCAACTCCGAGTACGCCGTAGCCAGCTCGAAGCCGAGCACGTACAGGTCCCACTTCTCCGTCAGCCCCGGCACTTCGCGGTGGGCTCGGGTCAGTGGGCTGGTCTCCTCGGGGTAGTCGCGCACGAAGGTCGGCGCCACCAGGCCCGGTACGACCAACGCCTCGAACAGCTCTTCGGCCAGTTTCCCCGGGCCCCACTTCGGGTCGACGGGGACGTCATGCTTGGCTGCCAATTCCATCAGCCGAGGCATCGGGGTAACAACCGTGACCTCTTCACCCACGGCCTCGGAAAGGGCGCCATATAGCGTCACTTCGCGCCACTGACCGCCGAGATCGAACTCCGTACCATCGTGGTGACGCACCACATGCGAGCCACTCAACCGCGATGCGGCCTCCTGAACCAGCTCACGGGTGAGAGTCGCCATGGTGTTGTAGTCGGCGTACGCCTGGTAGGCCTCGAGCATCGCGAACTCCGGCGAATGCGAGGAGTCGACGCCCTCGTTGCGGAAGTTACGGTTGATCTCGAAGACCCGCTCGATGCCCCCGACCACACA
This sequence comes from Dactylosporangium sp., assembly GCA_025965915.1. Taxonomy (GTDB): domain Bacteria; phylum Actinomycetota; class Actinomycetes; order Mycobacteriales; family Micromonosporaceae; genus Planosporangium. The sequence goes on from JAOPWA010000128.1 coordinate 1,455, forward strand.
CCGCTTCAGGAAAAGTTCCGGAGCGATCCGCAGATATAAATCCGTATCCAGGGCGTTGCTGCGAGTGACAAAGGGCCTCGCCGCCGCACCGCCATGCAAGAGCTGCAGCATGGGCGTTTCGACCTCGAGGTAATCACGGTTGTGCAATGACTCACGCAGACTACGAACAACCGTGGCCCTTGTCCGAACGGTTTCACGCGCCTCGGGCCGCACGATCAGATCGACATAACGCTGCCGCACCCGGGATTCTTCGCTCATCGGCTTGTGCGCGACCGGCAGGGGGCGCAGCGACTTCGCGGTCATTTCCCAGCGGTCGGCGAGCACCGACAGTTCGCCACGGCGGCTGGTGATCACCTCACCCGCGATTCCGACGTGATCGCCAAGATCGACGAGGCGCTTCCAATCTTCGAGGGCCTCCGGCCCCACCCGATCGAGAGAGAGCATGGCCTGCAACTCTGTGCCGTCACCCGCTCGCAGCGTGGCAAAACTCAGCTTCCCGGTATTGCGAATAAAGATCACCCGCCCGGTGACGGCCACCTTCTCACCCGTGGCGGTATCGGTCGGCAGGTCGCCGAAGCGCTCACGGATCTCCAGGAGGGTCGCCGTCCGGGGGAAACCCACCGGGTACGGCTCACGGCCGGTTTCCAGAATTCGGTTGCGCTTTTCCCGGCGTACCCGCATCTGCTCCGGCAGGTCGTCGTCGGTGTCGATAGGTACGGGCTGCTGGGTCACCGGTTTTCCCTCATGGCTCGGGTCATTCTCCGCCACCGAGCCTACTCAACGCGGCCCCGGTATTTTTTCAACCGTGGACTCCCCGACATGGCAGACGCAGGCCCGCTCCTTCGGACCGGCCGCCGACCTGTACGACCGCATCCGGCCCCGCTACCCGATCGAAGCGATCCGGTGGATCCTCGGCGACCACCCCATCACGGTGGTTGACCTGGGCGCCGGCACCGGAATCCTCTCCCGGCAACTGGCGGGGCTCGGGTATGACGTCATCCCGGTCGAGCCGGATCCCGGCATGCGCAGCCGGCTCAACCAGGCGGGCGACGCGCCGGCAGCGGTCGACGGGTCAGCCGAAGCGATACCGCTGCCCGCAGCTCGCGTGGACGCGGTGGTCGCCGGCCAGGCGTACCACTGGTTCGATCCCGCCAAGGCACATCCGGAGATCGCGCGGGTACTGAAACCGGGCGGAGTCTTCGGACCGCTCTGGAACGAGCGCGACGAGGGGGTCGCCTGGATCGCCGCGCTGTCGGAGATCCTCGGCGAGCGCCGGGGGCCGGAGGGCGCGCCGGAGGTGACGGTGCGGCCGCTCGGACCGCGGTTCGGCACCCTGGAACGGGCGGACTTCCGGCACTCGGTGACGCACACGCCGGACACGCTGGTCGAGCTCGTGCGGTCGAGGTCGTTCTACCTGATCGCGGAGCCGGCCAAGAGGGCAAGGGTGGATGCCGCAGTCCGCTATCTCTGCGCCACCCATCCCGACCTGGCCGGGCGCGACGAATTCGAACTGCCGTACGTCACCCGGGCATACCGGGCGCGGAGGTCAGGCTGACACGTTGCGCTCGTAGATCATCCGCAGGCCGATCAGGGTGAGCATCGGCTCGTGGTGGGTGATCGTCGCGCACTCGCCGATCACGATGGGTGCGAGCCCGCCGGTCGCGACCACGGCCTCCACGGAGCCCAGTTCGGAGATGATGCCCCGCACGATGCCGTCGACCTGCCCGGCGAAGCCGTACACCACGCCGGACTGCAGGGCCTCGACCGTGTTCTTGCCGATGATGCGCGGCGGCTTGACCAACTCGACCTTGCGTAGCTGGGCCGCGCGGGCGGCAAGCGCGTCAACGGAGATCTCGACGCCCGGGGCGAGCACCCCGCCGAGGAACTCGCCCTTCGCGCTCACCACGTCGAAGTTGGTGGAAGTGCCGAAGTCGACGACGATCGCCGGGCCGCCGTACAGGGAGAAGGCCGCGAGCGAGTTGGCCACCCGGTCGGCGCCCACCTCTTTCGGATTGTCGAACACGAGCGCCACGCCGGTCCGGATGCCCGGCTCCAGGATCACCGTCGGCACGTCGGCGTAGTAACGGGCCAGCATCGTGCGCAGCGACCGCAGCGACGCCGGTACGGTCGAGCAGGCGGCGATCCCGGTGACCTGCACCGCGTCGCCGGCGAGCAGGCCGCGGAAGAGCAGACCCATCTCGTCGGCGGTGTCCCGCGCGTCGGTCTTGGTCCGCCAGGAGTGCACCAGCTTCTCGCCCTCGAACGTGGCGAGAACGGTGTTGGTGTTACCGATGTCGATACACAGCAGCACGGACGTCAACTCCGGGGGCGCAGGTCCAGGGCGATGTCGAGGATGGGCGACGAGTGCGTCAACGCCCCTACCGAAAGGTAGTGCACGCCGGTCTCGGCGAACTCACGAGCCCTCTCAAGGGTCAGGCCGCCGGTCGCCTCCAGCTCCGCCCGCTCGCCGACGGCGGCCACCACCTCACGCAGCAGGGCCGGTTCCATGTTGTCGCAGAGCAGGAAGGTGGCGCCGGCCTCGACCGCCTCCACGGCCTCGGTCACGGTCGTCACCTCGACCTGAACAGGCACGGCGGGAAACGACGATCGCACCAGGCGGTATGCGTTCGTCAGGCTCCCGGCCGCCAGCTTGTGGTTGTCCTTGATCATGGCCACGTCGTAGAGGCCCATGCGTTTGTTGGTGCCACCGCCGACGCGCACCGCGTACTTCTCCAGCACCCGCAGGCCGGGCGTGGTCTTGCGGGTGTCGAGCACCAGCGCCTTGGTCCCGGTCAGGGCGTCGGCCCAGGCCCGGGTGTGCGTGGCCACCCCGGACATCCGGCACAGCAGGTTCAGGGCCGTGCGCTCGGCGGTCAGGATCGCCCGGGTCGGCCCGGCCACCGTGGCCAGCACATCTCCGCGGGCCACCCGCGCGCCGTCGGACACCTTCGTCTGAAAAAGGAGGGCGCCGGCCGAAGCCTGGTCGAAGACCGCGGCGGCCACAGCCAGGCCCGCCACCACGCCGCCGGCACGGGCGACCACGTCGCCGGTGTCGGTCTGGTCCGCCGGGATCGTGGCCACGCTGGTCACATCCAGCCCGTCCGGCCCCAGGTCCTCGGCCAGGGCACGCCGCACGATCTCGTCGACCGCACCCGGATCAAGGTTCATGCGAGCTCTTCCCAACTCTCGGTCAGCGCGCCGGCATTCGTCACCGTCGCGAGCAGGTGTCCGCGCCACTCCCCGCGCGAGGCTGGGAAGTCGTCCCGCCAGTGGCAGCCGCGCGTCTCCCGACGGCAGGCCGCGGCGGCGACCAGTGCGGCGGCGACGGTGACGAGGTTGGTCGCCTCCCAGCTCGCCAGGTTGGAGGGGGCCCGCCGCGCACCCAGTTCGGTGAGGGTACCGGCGGCGGCGGCGAGCGAGGTCGCACTGCGCAGGACGCCCGCTCCACGGCTCATGGCGAGCTGGAGCGGACGGCGAACCGCCGGGTCGACAGCCCACTCTCGGACATCGTCGGACGGCCGTCGGACATCGTCGGACACCGGATCGCTCTGTGCCGGCAGGTCGGTGGCGAGGTCGGTGGCGATCCGGCGGGCGAAGACCAGCCCCTCCAGCAGGGAGTTGGAGGCGAGCCGGTTCGCACCGTGTACGCCGGTGCAGGCGACCTCACCGCACGCGTACAGGCCCGGGATGGAGGTGCGCCCACGAAGATCGGTCCGCACGCCACCGCTGGCGTAGTGGGCCGCCGGGGCGACCGGGATCAGGTTGGTCGTCGGCTCGATACCGGCGGCACGGCAGCTCGCCATGATCGTCGGGAACCGGCCCTCGAGGAAGTCGGCGCCCAGGTGCCGCGCGTCCAGCCACACGTTCGTACTGCCCTCGGCGAGTAGTACCCGATGGATGGCCTTGGCGACGACGTCGCGCGGGGCCAGCTCCGCCAGGTCGTGCTGGCCGACCATGAACCGCTTGCCGTCACCGTCGCGCAGGTACGCCCCCTCACCGCGCAACGCCTCGCTGACGAGCGGCTGCTGAGCAGTCTCCGCAGAGGTCACCAGTGCGGTGGGGTGGAACTGGACGAACTCGAGGTCGGTGACCGCCGCCCCGGCCCGCAGCGCGAGGGCGACGCCGTCGCCGGTGGAGACGACCGGGTTGGTCGTCACCGCGTACGCCTGGCCCATGCCGCCGGTGGCCAGCACGACCGCCCGGCCGAGGATCGCCCCGACTCCCTCCTCGGTGCCCTCCCCGAGCACGTGCAGCGTGACCCCGCAGGCCCGGCCGGCGTCGTCCCGCAGCAGGTCGAGGACCAGGGCGTGCTCGACCAGGCGGATCCACGGATCGCGGCGTACGGCCGCGTGCAGCGCCCGTTGTACCTCCGCGCCGGTGGCGTCGCCCCCCGCGTGCACGATCCGGTTGGCGTGGTGGCCGCCTTCGCGGGTGAGCATCAGGGAACCGTCGGCGTTGCGGTCGAACTCCGCTCCCCAGCGCATCAGTTCCCGTACCCGGGTGGGTCCTTCGTTGACGAGCACCTCGACGGCGGCGGGGTCGCAGAGCCCGACCCCGGCGATGAGGGTGTCCTCGGCATGGGCGGCCGGGGTGTCGTATGGGTCGAGCACCGCCGCGATGCCGCCCTGGGCCCACCTGGTCGACCCGTCGTCGATGTTGACCTTGGTGACGACGGTGACGTGCAGTCCGGCCTCACGCAGGTGCAGCGCGGCCGTGAGACCGGCGACGCCGGAGCCGACCACGACCACGTCCGTGGTCTCCGCCCAGCCCGGTTGCGGGGCGCGCAGCCGGGTCGGGAGTACGGGAAGGCTTGGCAATCGCATCCCGACAGTGAACATCACGTGTCGTCTCAGCGCGGCAGCGGACCCGCCGCGATGCCCTTCACCGATCCGCGCAGCTTCGCCGCTGCCGTCGCCAGCGTGTAGCAGGTGTACGTCTGGTCGCTACCGAGCCAGTCGCTCGCGCTGGTCGGGCCGACGTAGGCCGAACGCAGGTCGGTGCGGGCCCCGCCGACGTAACGGGTTGCCAGTTCGCCGCAGCCGGAGGTCGCCGCCGCGCGTACCTTCTCCGCGTCGAACGGCGCGTCCGGGGGCGTGATCGTGTACGTGCCGGTGAACTCCCCGTCGTGCGACTGCTCGCACGGCGTGTATGCCATCTCGCCGGCACCGTCGCGGGCCACACAGGCGATCCCGAGCCCGTCCGCCTTCAGCCCGTCGCGCAGGCTGGTCGTACGGGCGACGAAGCGCTTGCTCGCCGGGGCCGCCGCCTCCACGACCGCGCAGCCGAAGTAGCCCGAGCGCGCCGGCTTGATCCAGTCAGCGACGATCTGTACCCGACCGGCGTGCCAGTCGCCGCCGAGATACTTCGAGGCGACCAGCAGGCAGCCGCTTCGGGCCTGCGCGTACATCAGGTTCTGCTGGAGCTTGGCGTCGTCGCCCTTCGCGCTGGCCGCTCTGGCTGTCAACTCCCGGTCGACCTGCCCGACCAGGAAGACCTCGGCCGTGTGCCGCGCGGTGCAGTCCACGGGCTTGCCGGGCCACGGGAACGCGTTTGCGGCGCCCTTTTCGTCCACATTCCAGCACGATCCGACCGCCGGGGTATCCGCAGGCGGCTTCGCACTGACCTTCTCGGGGCGGGTAAGCCAGTAGGCCCCGCCCGCGACGAGGGCGGCCAGGACCACGACGACGGCCAATCCGATCAAGCGCTTACGCACCCCGGGAGGGTACGCGACGCCGGCTACTAGCGGGTAGTCATACGGCGTTGATCGGCAGGGATCCGACCCCCACGCCCTTCAGCGACGAGGTGAAGTTCTTGTTCTCCATCCAGATGTAGCAGCGCGCTCCCCGGTTGCCGAGGTCCCAGGCCTGCTTGCCGAAGCCGTAGGTGATCTGACCGACCCGGTAGCGCAACTTGTCGTCGTTGGGAACGCCCGTGAACGACGCGATCACGGTCCGGCAGCCGTCCAGTTGCGCCTTTTCCCGCTGGTTGGCGTCCGTCGGGTACGCGCCCGGCGGCGCTTCCCAGACACCGGCGAACTCGCTGTTGTGGCCGGTCGCGCAGTCGGATCCGGCCATCGTGTCGATGCCCTGGGCCTTCGTGGTGACCTTGAAGCAACCCAGCGCGAGCGGCGGCGTGCCCGCCAGCGAGCCCTTCATGCTGCCGGTACGGCTGACCACGTTGTAGGAGTCGAGGTCCTTGAACTCGACGAGGTCGCAGCGGTACCACCGACCCCCGGCGTCCCACTGTGCGGACGTGGGGACGATCAGGTCGAGACCGACACGACCGGTACGCCAGTCGCCGCCGATCCAGTCGTTCGCGGCCTTGGTGCAGTCGGTGTACGCCCGCTGCTGCGCCGGCCCGCCATCGGGCGGCGGCACGTCGGCGGCGGCGTCAGCACCGGTGAACATACCGACGCGGGCCGTCTCCACACTGTGCCGTGCGCCGCAGTCGACGGGCAGCGGCAGCTTCGACGACCCCGGGGACGGATCCTCGATGTCGTAGCAGGCGTGGTCGGCAGGGACGGGAAGCTTCGCCTCCGGCATCGCCGGCCAGTTGTTGGTCAGGTTGCCGTCAACGCCCGCCGGTGGGCCACCGCAGCCGGCGAGCAGCAGGGCCGCGGCCGCACCCAGTACCGCGCCGACGAACTTTCCTCGCACCTGTGAAACTCCCCCCGAGCCCTACGCCCGGCCGGAGCATACGTGAGTCACTGGGTAGCTGCGAGATCACCACGGCGGAGACCGTCGACCATTCCCTCCACCGCCTGGGCCGGGTCCGAACCGAGTTCGATGACCCGGTTGTCGGCGTCTACATGTACGACCCGGGGCTGGTAGCTGCGCGCGGTAGCGTCGTCCATCTGCGCGTA
>JAOPWA010000134.1 GCA_025965915.1 Dactylosporangium sp.
GGCCAGGATCGCAGGACCCTCCTCCGGCACGTGCTCGCGGCCCTCGACCTTGGGCCAGAAGATCAACCGCAGCCATGGGCCGAGGATGATGTATTTGAGCAGCGAGTAGACCACACGCGTCCTTCCCAGATGCACCGGTTGCCTGCCCACCGACGCACTACGACCCCCCGGTCGCATCCGCCTGTTAGCTGTTGAGCGTACGAACCCAGTACCTCACACCACAACGCACTCCCCGAACAGTGGTCAACCGTGTCAGGATTTCGGTCAGCGGTCTCCCACGGCGAACCCCTCGCCGTGGCCGTCCGGGACGGAGGGCAGAGCCGGTGCCATCGGGTGGCTCCCGGCGCGGAAGGCGCGATAACGGGCTCAGCGCGGCAGAGTACGCCGCGGTGGGCGACGTCGACCCGCGCGTGGGCGAGCACCTGCTCGACGTGCTGGCGGGCGAAGGTGTCGCCGCCTATCTGCTGCCGGCGACCGACCTGCACCCCGTCACCCGGACCACGACGCTACCGGCCCGGCCGACCGACCGACTCTTCGCCGACCGGGAACATCTGGCCACCGCGCGCGATTACCTCGCGCGACTGCGGGCCGACGAGAGCGCGGACACCGCGCCGTCGTCGGCGGGCGCGGCCGACCCGGTCAGCGGCTCGACCACCAAGGCCGACGCGGCCAGCAGCGTCGACATGGACGCCGCCTGGGCGAACATCGTCGCCGCGTACGATGCCCAGATCGACAATCCGACACCGCCCTGGCCGGCGGCGGAGAACATCTCCGAGCGGGCCCTGGACGACACCGATCCCGACCTGGGTCACCGGCCCGGTCCCAACGCTGGCGACGCCAATGCGACGGACGGCGTCACCGACAGGGGCGACCGCGCGCTCGATCGACCGATGAAGCGCTCGCCGGACGAGCCGACGCTGCTCGACGCGCTCGACACGTTCGGCGCGGACCTGCCGGACAGCGACGAGGGCTACACGCCTCCGCCTCCGCCTCCGGTGCCCCGGCCGTCCGCGCCGGTGGTGCTCGCGCTGCTGGGGATCGCGGGCGGGCTGCTGCTGTTCTTCAAGCCCGAACTGCTGCCCATCGACGCCGACGTCGCCCTGCTTGTCGGGTTCGGCGCACTGCTGACCGGCGTCATGACGTTGATCTGGCGACTACGCCCCGGTGACGAGGAAGACGACGAACCCGACGACGACGGCGCGGTCGTCTGACCCGCGCCGTCATCATTGGCCGGGTTTGTCCAGCCAGTCCAGGATCGCGTCGATCGGTTCCTTCCAGCGGGCGTCGAGCATCAGATCGTGACCCATGCCCGGAAAGAGCAGGGGCGCTCCGGCATACCGGCGGGCCACCGCGGTCAGTGCGGCCCGGCCGACGATGCGGTCGTCAGGGCTGCCGACCACGAGTACCGGCGGGTTGCCGACCGGATCCTCGGCTGGCCGGTGGGCCACCAACTGCCATTGGGCACGCGCCGACGCCCCACCCAGGCGCGCGGCGTACCGGCTTCCGTCGGCCGCCGGCAGCTCGCGGCTGAACAGCTGGCCACGCCGTGGCCGCAGGGGCCGCCCGAAGATCGCGGGCAGGGTGACGATCGGAGTGCGCAGGAGCGCGGAGAACGCCGCACCGACACCGCCGAACACCGGCGACACCAGCACCCCTGCCCTGGCCGGATACCGGGCCAGGGCCATCGCCACGACCAGTGCCGATGCGCCATGCCCGACGAGGACGGCCTGGCGGGGCAGGCTCGCGGCCACCTGGGTGACGTCGTGCACGTACGCCCGCAGGGTTGCCTTGGCCGACGGGCCGCTCTCGCCGTGCCCGCGCAGGCTCATCGCGTACGCCGGGAAACCGCGCTCGGCGGCGTGCTCGAGCCAGTGCTCGGCGAACGCCCACGCACCGTGGCTGAAGCCCGGCACGAAGAGCACCGGCGGGGCGTCGCTCGCCTCGGTCGGCGTCGCGACCAGCACCTCCCGGCGTACCGGTGCCGGCGGGAACGCCCACTCCCGCTGCCGCATGACCTTGACCGTCACCGGGCCGCCTCCAGCTCGTCGAGGGAGCGCTGGAGCGCCCGCAGGTAAACCACGTGGTCGATTTCGAACCAGTGCCGGCTGGAGTCGGCGACCCGGGCCTGCGTGAACCGGGGGTTCGCCTCGCCCTGCCGGCGCGCCCAGATCGCGGCGGCCCGCTCGGGGGCGGCATCCCACATCCGCAGCCAGCGCGCGATCGTCACCGTCTGCCAGTGCACGATCGGGAACATGCCGCTGCCGGGCTGGATGAGGCCCGCGACCGCGAGCGTCGGATGGGTACGGGAGAACATCTGTAGCCGAAGCTTCGGCCGCCCGTCCTGGTCGATGCCCAGCAGCTCCGGACTGACGAACTCGAACGCCGGCTGGTAACCCGTGGCCAGCACCACCACGTCGGGCTCGGCCGTAGAACCGTCGGTGAACTCGACGCCATTGCGGGTGAACCGCGCTACATCCGGCACCGGTTTGATCGCGCCGTGCCCCAGGTAGTACATGAGCTGGCTGTTGACGACAGGGTGCGTCTCGTAGAGCTTGTGGTCGGGCCTTCGCAGGCCCAGCCGGGTGAAGTCGCCGACGGTCATGGCGAGCAGCCGGGCGAACAGCCAGCGCCGTAGCGACAGCGGCAGCCTCAGCCACCGCAGCAGGTCGTTCGCCTGGTCGGCGGGGCGGCCCAGGACGTACTTCGGGGCGTACCAGTAGCCGCGTCGCGTCGAATGCCAGCAATGTGTCGCCTGCTGTGCGGCCTCCACGGCGATGTCGCAGCCGGTGTTGCCGCCCCCGATCACGAGCACCTTGCGACCGCGTAGCTGTGCGGCGTCGGAGTACGCGCTCGCGTGCAGCACCTGTCCCCGGAACGTCTCCAGGCCCTCGATCTCGGGCCACCGCGGCGACCAGTTGTGGCCGTTGGCGACCACGACAGCGGCGTAGCGCAGGGTTCGGGGCTCCCCACCTCGCGAGCCGCGGATGGTCACGTCCCAGCGCCGCCCGTCCGATACCGGGTTGACGCCGACCACCTCGGTGCCGAACCAGATGTGCTCACGCAGCCCGAAGTGGTCGGCATACCGCTCGAAGTAGGCCAGCAGCTGCGAGTGATGCGGGTAGTCCGGCCAGTCGTCAGGCATCGGAAAGTCGGGGAACTGGGTGAACGGCTTCGACGAGATGAGGTGGGTGCTGGCGTAGACCGGGCTGCGGTCGTGGCGCCAGTTCCACCCGCCACCGACAGTGGTCTCGCGCTCATAGCAGTCGACGCTGAAACCAGCCTCCGTGAGGTTCTTGATCGCGTTGAGACCGCTGGCGCCGGCCCCGATCACGCAGACGGCGTCACCCCGGTCGTAGACCGGCTCACCGTCACGCCAGACCCGCGCCGCGGACGCCGCGGTGTCGGGCCGGATCGCGCTGTCATCATCGTTCACGATTTGACTACCTCCCCGGCTCGGCATCCTCTCGGCAGAAGAAGTGTCTTGTCCAGCCTCGGGTGGATTAAATCGAAGATCGACACCGGCGGTCCAGGTCAGGCTGCCTCAGCCCAGGTCAACTGGTCGGCAGGGTGACGTCGACGAGCAGCGGGAAGTGGTCACTCGCCCGATACGCCTCGGGCGGGTCGAAGACGCGGTAGTCCACGACCTCGCAGCGCGGGTCGACGAGGATCGCATCGATGCGCCGACGCGGAGCGGCGACCGGGAACGTCGCCTGGGCCGCCCGCCCGGCGGCGACGGCCGCGTCGACCAGGCGGGCGCCGGTGAGGGTGCGCCAGGCGCCGCCATCCGGGGTCTCGTTGACGTCGATGCCGAGCAGCAGCGGCTCGTCGACGTCGGCGAGTACCCGCCGCAGGATCGCGGCCTGCGCCGGCCGCTCGCGGTCGTCGGTGGCGAGATGCGAGCCGGCGACAGCGAACGGGGTACGACCGACCGAGCAGCGCACGACGACGGCGCCGCGCAGGTGCCGGCCGGGCGTGAGCGGGAACCGGACGGACCGCTGCTCATGCACGCGCACCCGCAGGCTGGTGAGGACCAGGTTGCCCAGTGCGGGCAGGCCGCCGCCGGCCACGACGAGGCCGAAGCGGTCGGCGAGCGCCGCCGATTTCGTCCGCCAACGGAGCCGGCGCGGCGCCTCCTGCAGGATCGCCACGTCGGGGTCGGCCGCTCGCACCACCGCGGCGAGGGCGGCGACGTCGTCGCGCAGACCGTGCACGTTGTACGACAACACGCGCAACCGCGGGCCGTCGGTCACGAGCGTCAGCGGCGGGCCAGGTCGGCCGCGCCGACGACCCCGGCGAGATTGCCCATCTGCGCAGCGCGTACGTCGGCGACCGGCAGCCGGCCGCGCACCTCCAGGGCATCGCGGTAGCTGGCCTCGGCCGGGGCGAGCAGCAGGTCGCCGGCCTCGATCACACCGCCGCCGATCACGATCAGTTGCGGGTCGAGGACCTGCACCACGTCGGCCATGCTGTTGCCCAGCCAGTATCCGATCTGCTCGAACGCCGCGATCGCGGCCGGGTCGCCCTGCTTGCCGGCGGCCGTGACCATCGGGCCGGTGATCGCCTGCGGTAGGCCCTTCGCGAGGGCCAGCAGCCGCTCGGCCTTGTCGGGAGCCTCCTTGGCGGTGGCCCTGGCGTAGCGGACCAGGGCGCTGCCGCTGGCGTACTGCTCCAGGCAACCCCGCCGGCCACACCCGCAGAGCTGACCGTCGGGCACGACCCGGACGTGGCCGAGTTCGGCGGCGACGCCGAAGGCACCGCGGACCAGCTCGCCGCCGAGGACGATGCCGCTGCCGATGCCGGTGCCCACGGTGTAGAGCACCATCGAATCGGATGCCTCGCGCGCCGCACCGAAGCGGAACTCCGCCCAGGCGGCCACGTTGGCATCGTTTTCGACCACGACCGGAAGGTTGAACCGGCCGGCGATGTGGTCGCGCAAGGGCTCGTCGCGCCAGGCGAGGTTGGGCGCGAACATGATCTTCGAACGTGCGGCGTCGATCCAGCCGGCGGCACCGATACCGATCGCGTCGACGGTGTGGATGGCGAGCAGCTCGGAGATGACGTCGCAGATCATGACCAGCGTGCCAGCCGGATCGTGGGCCGGCGTCGGGCGCCGAGCCTGAGCCAGGACCATGCCGTCAGGACCGACGATCCCGCCGAGCACCTTGGTCCCGCCGATGTCGACTCCGATGGTCAGCGACACGCTTTCCTGCTTTCGTTTCTCATGGTGCGCTGTCGGTGGGGTCCGTGTGGACCACCTTCCTGACAGCCTTCTTCGCGGTGGTCTTCTTCGCAGTGGCCTTCTTGGCCACCGGCTTCGATGCCGGGGTCGGTACCTCCGAAGCCGCCGCTGCGGGCTTTCCAGGAGCCGCCGCTGCGGGCTCTGGAGGAGCCGGCGTCGCCGTGGTCGCAGCGCGCCACGGGTCGTCGCCGGTGTCGTGGCCCGGCCCGGGCATCGCACCGCTCAACGCCCGCATCAGGCCGCTGATTCCGACCGCGAGGTCACCGGCGGCCGTCGCCAGCCGTTCGGCGAACTCGGGACTGGGATCGCGTAGCGCCGCGATCAACCGGCACACCGGGCACACGCAGCAGTCGGCCGAGCCGGTCGACAGGCCGGCCGACGAGGCGCCGGAGCCGGCCGCCGAGGAACCGGCCGTCGAGAACCCGGAGCCGGCCGTCGAGGAACCGGCCGACGGGCCGTCGCCCGCCGGACCGCTGGTCGCGCCACTCCCCGAGCCGCTCACGAAGCCCGCGAGGCCCGCGGCGAGATCATGCATACGGTCGGCGCCGAACACCTGCTCGGCGAGGCCGCGAAGCTGCCGGTTGGCCTCCACGCCGTGCAGCGCCATCGAGGCGGCGGCCAGACCGGCCGCCATCAACCGCTCGGCCTCCTCGCGGGCGGAGCCGAGCCGGGAACCGTCCATGTTCACGCCGCACCCAGCGACTCGACTCGGCGCTTGAGCTCCTTCAACGCGGAATCCATGATCATTTTTTCAGCTTTGCGCTTGAACATTCCCAGCATTCCAATCGACAGCTCCACTGCCAAGGTGTACGTCACCGTGGAGGTGCCGTCGCCGTTGTCGGCGAGATCATACGAGCCGTCCTGCGACTTCTGCATCTTCGATGGCTTGACCAGGTGCCACTCGATGCGCGAGAGGTCATCGGCGTACTCGTACGAGAGGGTGTACTCATCGGCTACGACACCGGCGTCCAGGACGAAGCGCACCTGGCTGGCGTAGTCGTCCTCGTACTCCTCCACCACGTCGGCGGACTTGACCGCCGACACCCATTCGGGGTATCGAAGGAAGTCGCAGATAACCGCGGCAACCTTATCGCACGGCGCGCCGATGATGATCGACTGCGTCGAGGTGTCCGTCATGAACGGCAGGTTACCCTCGCGGCCCTGCCCGCACGCGCTCGCCTCTCCCACGGTCAGTGATTCGTCGATCACCGACTCGCGTGACCTCGCTCACGCCGCAGAGAACGCCAAACCGAACCCCACATACAGTTGCGATCACATTGCCGGTAGGTTTCGCATACCGGCCAGCCAGACACGCGAGGAGTCGACGTGCGGGAGTTCTCCGTACCGCCGGTCGCAGTCATCGGCGATTCGGCGACCCTCACCGACCCGGTGTGGGACAACGCGGCCGAAGCGCCGGACGCGATCCAGTTCGCCCGCCGGGTCGGCGGCGAATGGCAGGACGTGACCTGCGCGCAGTTCCGCGACGAGGTCGTGGCCCTGGCCAGGGGGCTCATCGCCGCCGGAGTAGAGGCGGGCGACCGCGTCGGCCTGATGAGCAGGACACGGTACGAGTGGACCCTCATCGACTACGCGATCTGGGCCGCCGGCGCGGTGACCGTACCCATCTACGAGACCTCCAGCGCCGAGCAGGTCGCCTGGATCCTGTCGGACTCCCGCGCGGTGGCCTGCTTCGTGGAGACCGATGCCCACCGCGCGATCGTGGCGCAGGTCCGCGACCAGTTCCCGGCGATGACCCACCTGTGGCAGATCACCGCGCAGGGCGAGGACCGCAGCTTGCGAGGACCGCAGTCGCAAGCCGGCTACACCGCCCGCCGGGGCGCGATCGACGAACTGGTCGCCGACGGTACGGCCATCCCGGCCGAGGAGGTCGAGCAGCGCCGCCACGCGATCGGCGCCGACGACACCGCCACGATCATCTACACCAGCGGCACGACGGGCCGGCCCAAGGGCTGCGTGCTGACCCACCGCAACCTGTACTTCGACATCGCCAACGCCATCCCCAAACTGCAGTCGCTGTTCCGCGAGGGTGCGTCCACCCTGCTGTTCCTGCCGCTGGCCCACTCGTTCGCCCGCATCATCCAGGCCGGCTGCGTGCAGGCCCGGGCCCGGATGGGCCACGCCGCCGACGTCAAGAACCTCGTCGCGGATCTGCAGTCCTTCCAGCCGACGTTCATCCTGTCCGTGCCTCGGGTGTTCGAGAAGGTGTACAACACCGCACAGCAGAAGGCGCAGGCCGACGGCAAGGGCGCCATCTTCAGGCGCGCCGAGCAGGTCGCGATCGGCTACAGCGAGTCGCTCGACAAGGGCGGCCCCGGCCTGGTGCTGCGTGCCCAGCACGGGCTGTTCAACAAGCTGGTGTACGGCAAGCTGCGCGCCGCCCTCGGTGGGCGCTGCGCGTCGGCGATCTCCGGCGGCGCACCGCTCGGCACCCGGCTGGCCCACTTCTACCGGGGCATCGGCCTCGACGTCCGCGAAGGATACGGCCTGACGGAAACCTCTCCGGTGGTCGCGGCCAACTTCGACGACGGGGTCCGCATCGGTACGGTCGGCCGTCCGCTGCCCGGCACCACCGTGCGCATCGCCGACGACGGTGAGGTCCTCGTCCTGGGTGACCAGGTCTTCAAGGAGTACTGGAACCAGCCGTCCGCGACGGCCGAGGCGATCGACGCGGACGGCTGGTTCCACACCGGGGATCTCGGCGAACTCGACGACGACGGGTTCCTACGCATCACCGGCCGCAAGAAGGAACTGATCGTCACCGCTGGCGGCAAGAACGTCGCACCCGCTGTACTGGAAGATCGCGTACGCGGGCACGTACTGGTCAGCCAGTGCATGGTCGTCGGTGACCGGCAGCCGTTCATCGCGGCACTCGTGACGATCGACGAGGATTCGCTGCCGGCGTGGAAGGCCGAGAACGACAAGCCCGCCGACGCCACCGTGGCCGACCTCCGCGAAGACGATCAGCTGCGCGTGACCGTCCAGGAAGCGATCAACTACGCTAACCAGGCGGTCTCGAAGGCCGAGGCGATCAAGTCGTTCCGGATCCTGCCTCGGGACTTCACCGAGGCCACTGGCGAGTTGACCCCTTCACTCAAGGTGAAGCGCAACGTGGTGATGAAGGAGTACGCCGACGAGATCGCTGCGATCTATGGCGGCTGACGAGCCGCTGACTCCGATACTCCTGCCGCGGCCGCGGCTGCTCGGACTAGCGGTCCGGGCCACGATGCTCGCCCTCGTGGCGGCTCTGTCGCTGCACGCGGCACCCGCTCAGGACGTGCTCGGCTGGCTCGCACTGATGGCCCTCGCGAGCGCTCCGGCCCTGGTGATGCCGGAGCACCGGGTCATCGGGCCGCTGTCGCGACTGGCGGAGGTCGTGACGACCTGCCTCGCCGCGGCCGCGATCGCCCACGCCGCCCACCGGCCCGCCGTCGGCGTGGGCGCCGCCGCGATCGTGCTGTCCTACCTCTGGGTGCCGGCCGTCGCTGCCACCCTCGCCCGCCGCCGGTACGAGGTGCCCCTGCTGCTGGCGGCCGCCGCCGTGGTGCTCACCGCGGCCCGGGTCGCGGACTCCGAACTGGGCCCCGCCGGGTACACCGGCTCGAGCATCCTGTGGCTGGGACTCGCCGCCGTCGCCGCGTCGGTGGCCGCCAGCCTGCAGCACAGCCTGCTTTCGCAGCGCGACTCGCCGCAGCCGTACGCGGAGGCCACCCGCCTGCTCACCCAGTTGCGCAGCGTGGCCAGGCAGTTGCCCGGCGCCAACCTGGACCCCGGCAGCCTCGCCGAGCACCTGCTCGACGAGGTACGCGCGGTGGCGCCGGCCAGCCGGGCGGCCGTCCTGTCCACGAGCGGCGGTGGACGGCTGGTCGTGCTCGCCCAGATGGGAGCTGACCGGGTCGACTGGGAGACCGGCCTGGATACGGACTCGGCGATCGCCGATGCGTGGGCCAGCCAGCAGCCGCAGACGGCCAGCCGGTCGCAGGCGCGGTCGGCGGTTCCGCCCGGATCCGAGGTGTCGGCGCTGGTCGTGCCGCTGGTCGCAGGTGTGCGTACGGTCGGGTTGATCGCGCTGGAGGCCGACGCGCCGGCCGCGTACCCGCCGTCCCTGGTCGCCCAGGCCGCGCAGGTCGCCGCACCGGCGGCGCTGCGCCTGGAGGCCGCGCTGCTCTTTGACGAGGTCCGGTCGCTGGCCACGTCGGAGGAGCGGCAGCGGCTGGCCCGCGAGATCCACGACGGGGTCGCGCAGGAGCTGGTGATGGTCGGATACGGCATCGACAACGCCCTGGCCACCCTCCCGGACCCCGCCGCGACCACTGAGGAACTGCGGGTCCTGCGCTCGGAGGTCACCCGGGTCATCACCGAGCTGCGACTGTCGCTGTTCGAGCTGCGCAGCGAGGTCGACCGGTACGGCGGTCTGGCGACGGCGATCGCCGACTACGCGCGTACCGTCGGTCAGTCCGCGGGTTTGAGGGTGCACCTGTCGTTGGACGAGTCAACCGCCCGGCTGCCGGCGGCGACCGAAGCCGAGTTGCTTCGCATCGCCCAGGAGGCGATCACGAACGCGCGCAAGCACGCGGGCGCCGAGAACCTCTGGGTCACCTGCACCACCGATCCACCATTTGCCGAAATCGAAGTATCAGATGATGGGCATGGAATGGTAGGCCAACCCAAAGAAGGCCGGTACGGTCTTGCAATCATGGCGGAACGCGCGGAACGTATCCGGGGTCGCCTGGAGATCAGACCGCGCGTTCCCAGCGGCACGACAGTGGCCGTTGTGCTTGGCTCAGCGCCTCGGCGCGGTAGCGTGTGAGTCACCCTTAAAAGGAGAGAGCTCCGGATATGTCCACACCCGTGACGGCAACGGCCCGAACCAAGGTCCTGCTCGTTGATGACCATGACCTGATCCGCCGGGGCCTACGCCACGCGTTCGAGCGTGACCGGCAGTTCGAGGTGGTCGGCGAGGCAGCGACCGCGGCCGAAGCCATCCGCCAGGCGGGCGCACTGCAGCCCGACGTCGTCATCATGGACCTGCGTCTACCTGACGGAAGTGGCCTGGAGGCCACCCGCGCGCTGCGCAAGACCAGCGCAACCATGGGCATCGTCGTGCTGACCATGTACGCCGGTGACGACCAGCTGTTCGGTGCTCTCGAAGCCGGTGCCAGCGCATTCGTGCCCAAGACCGCGCCCGCCGACGAGGTCGTCGCCGCGGCCCGCCACGCCGCATCAGCGCCGAGCGCGTTCACGGCCGCCGACCTCGCCGAGGCGATGAAGCGGCGGCTCGCGCCGACCGGTCCGCAACTGTCCCCACGCGAGGGTCAGGTGCTGCGCCTGCTGGCCGACGGGATGAGCGTCGCGGGCATCGCCAAGCAGTTGTTCGTGTCCGAGTCGACGGCGAAGACCCACATCTCGAAGCTGTACGAGAAGCTGGGCGCGGCCAACCGGGCCCAGGCGCTGATGACCGCGCTACGACTCGGTCTGCTCGAAGCCCCCGACACCCCGAAGTTCTAAGTTCCAGCTCCTCAGCAGGGCGCCCTCTCCCACCTGGAGGGGGCGCCCTGCTGAGGAGCTCCCGCCAGCGTTACGCGCCGGTCAACAGGGCCCGCAGCCGGTCGCCCTGGTTCTGCCAGCCCCACTCCGCCTCCACCCAGGCCCGCCCCGCCGCACCCAGGTGACGCGCCAGGTCGGGGTCGGCCAGGACGGTGGCGACCCGGTCGGCGATGGCGGCGATGTCCCGCCCGTCCACGACGTAGCCGGTCTCGCCGTCGCGCACCGCGTCCGGGGCACCGCCGGAGTCGCCGGCGACGACCGGCAGCCCCGTCGCCGACGCCTCCAGGTAGACGATGCCGAGCCCCTCGACGTCGAGTCCGCCGCGGCGGGTGCGGCAGGGCATCGCGTACACGTCACCGGCGGCGTAATGCGCCGGCAACTCTTCCCACGGCACCGAGCCGGTGAAGACCACCTCGTCGCCCACGCCACTCTCACGGGCCAACCGCGAAAGTGTTGACCGGTAGGGACCGCCACCGACCACGAGCAGCGCCGCCCCCGGCACCCGGCGACGGATCGCCGGCAGGGCCCGGATCAGCGCGTCCTGGCCCTTGCGCGGCACCAGCCGGGACACGCACACCACGACCGGCCGGTCGCTCAGGCCGTGGCGCTCTCGCACCTGAGCACCGTCGACGCCGGGGTGGTACGCGTCCGTGTCCACCCCTGGCGCCAGCCGTTCCATGGTGGTCACCCGGTCCAGCACGCGGCCCAGCCGCTCCCGCT
>JAOPWA010000163.1 GCA_025965915.1 Dactylosporangium sp.
GCGCCCTGCCCGGCTTGTGCCAGCAGGCTCTGCGGCAGCGGGGAGCCGACCGGCAGGCGGCAGACAGCATAGTCGTCGCGCAGCAGCTCCAGGTCCAACATGCAAGGAGAGTACGGGCCAACCATCAGCGAAACACAGCCGGAAACCGTTTCGTGGGACTTACCCAACATATGATGATCTCGCGTAGGCATCGAAACTGGGCGAAATAGGCCCAGCTGTCGCGATGCGACAGTCGGTGGCGGACACCGCGACGAAAGGCTCAGACGGGGCAGAAGAAGGTCAACGAACCGACCGACCCGGAGCTGTCACGAAGCGGGGTAGCGATCGCATCCACCGTGCATGCACCGTCCCGGCACTCGACCCTCATCAGGCCACGGGCCAGTTGTCCGGAGTCCAGAGCCAGCAGCGGCGGTATCTTTCTCACCTCGCCCTGGCCGAGCGCACCGCCTGGATTCGAGAAGTCGAGCAGACGCAGAACGTCGAGCAGGGGCCGACCGATCGTTGGGCGATCGAGGCCCAGCATCTCCTGGCAGGCCGGTGACAGCGCCACGACGATGGATTTCGCGTTGATGACAAGGCTCGACTCGGCAGCGTCGACTACGACCTTCGCCCATCGCCCCAATGACGACCGGGCCGTCGAGCGCCGCGACGCCGCCGGCTCGGACAGCGACAGTTCGACGTGAGGCACGGCGCCTCCTCAGGCAACCAGGACGCGCACCGGTTCGGTGAGCCTGTTCATCATCGGCTCTCGATCCGACGCTGTGCCACTGGCGACGAAAATCGGGGCCGGGTGCGCTCCGGCGATGCCGGGGCGCCGTTGGACGATCGGGGGAATGACACTGCGTGGCGCCATGCGAACTGAGGTTACCCCGCCACCGATCTCTTGTCAGGGCCGCTCGCCCGTAGAACTATCACCCTCCGGATACCAGCGATACCGCTCAGCGAGGGGAACGTACGGTGGATTGATCCACGTAGCCGGGTCGGTGGCCAGGTCATACAGCTTCTCGACGGTGCTCGGCGCCAGCCGGTGACCTCGCGCGTTGAGCACCCGGCCCAGTTCCTGATACGCAGAGATGATTACTCCTTTGGGCATGCCGTACACGCTGATCGACCCCCTGCCGGCGAACGCCAGCACCGGCATCACCGGCACGGAAACGCCCGCGATACGCGACAGCGCGGACGCCGCGAGCATCGCGACCTTGCGGGTCTCCTGTACGTACTTGGGCCGGCGGCCGTCGATCTGCACCACGTCGCCCGAGAAGCTGACCCGGCTACGTCCGTGGTCCTTGACGGTGACAGCGAAGATGCCACTCGGCCCGACCGCGAGGAAACTCATCCGGCCCGAGCCCGCGGTGGCCTGAAGATCGAGCACCCGCCAGTTGTCCCCGAGCGCTTCGAGCCGCTGAGCCGCCCGCTGATGAGCCAGTTCGGCCCGTCGGTTCTCCCGCTCCGCGCGTCGACCACGCATCCAGTCCAATGGCGACGGCCGGCTCTCCACGACTGGCCTGGCTGGTGCGTACCCTTCGGCAGGGGACCGAAGGCCAGGACCGTCGGCGGCATGGAGGAAACTCGTCATCACGCACCTCCCGGTTCGTAACCAGACTGTGTCTGTGCAACTACGGTACGTGCAACCTACACGATCATCGATGAATGAGTACGAGTGAGTGCGGATGAAAGCCGCTTTCACGCAGGTTCTAGATTCACATGGTGCCTAAGTGGCCCATACCGGACTGCTCGATAGGGTGATAGTTCGTGAACCATTACGTCGACAACGAAGTCGGGCGTCTGGGCACCGTGCTGCTGCACCGGCCGGGCCGCGAGCTCGCGCGGCTGACCCCGCGCAACAACGACTCGCTCCTCTTCGACGGCATTCCATGGGTCGGCCGCGCACAGGAGGAGCACGACCAGTTCGCCGCGGCACTACGTGACCGCGGCGTCGAGGTCCTCTACCTCGCGGATCTCATCACGGACACGCTCGGCATACCGGCCGCGCGGATCGAGCTGACCGAGGCGGTCCTGTCCGACGTACGCCTCGGCGACACGCTGCGGGCCGAGGTCGCCGACCACCTCGCCGACCTGGACCCGCCGGGTCTGGCGACCGTCCTGATGGCCGGGCTGGCCCACGAAGAGCTACGCACCGGCAGCGGCATCGTGTACTCGCTGCTGGACCGGCACGACTTCATCATCGACCCGCTGCCCAACCTGCTGTTCACCCGCGACTCGTCGGTCTGGGTTGGCGGCGAAGCCGCCGTCACCAGCCTCGCCATGCCGGCCCGGCGCCGGGAGACGACCCTCACCCGTGCGATCTATCGTCACCACCCACGGTTCGCCGCCACCCCGATGGTGTACGAGCCGGAGCTCGAGCACCTCGAAGGCGGGGACGTGCTACTGCTGGGCCCCGGTGTGATCGCCGTCGGAGTGGGGGAACGTACCCGGCCCGCCGGCGCCGAGCGGCTGGCTCGCCGCTGCTTCGCCCGCGGCCTGGCGCACACCGTCCTGGTCGTACCGATCGCCCAGAAGCGCGCCACCATGCACCTGGACACGGTCTGCACCATGGTCGACGTCGACGCGGTCGTGATGTACCCCAACGTGGCCGACACCCTGGAGGCCTGGACCGTCACGGCCGGCGACGACGACGAGCTACGGCTCTTCCCGCCGGAGCCGTTCCTCACCGCTGCGGCCAAGGCGCTGGGCATCGACACGCTCCGTGTCATCGACACCGGCCTCGACCCTGTCACTGCTGAACGCGAGCAGTGGGATGACGGCAACAACACCCTGGCCATCGCGCCTCGCCTGTGCGTCGCCTACGAGCGCAACGTGGAAACCAACGCCCAGCTCGAACGGGCCGGCATCGAGGTCATCCGGATCAGCGGCTCGGAACTGGGTTCCGGGCGGGGCGGCCCGCGCTGCATGTCCTGCCCGATCAGCCGGGCGCCGGTCGGGCCCGTCTGAAGATCAGCGGAGCGTGAGCTGGCGGCCCAGCAGACCCTGACGCGACCGGCGCTCGGCGGCGGTCAGCGGCTCGGTCACGGTCAACGCCTCGGCATACCGTATGGCGAACTCCGTCACCGGCGCCTCCCACTCAGTGCCCCGCGGTTCGCGGGGCAGGTCCCACACGGGTACGAGCAGGCCGTGCGCGCGGAACATGCCGGCGAACTTGGTACCGTCCCCGAGCAGCAGACCACCGGCCGCGCTGAGCCGGGCCAGCGCGTCCAGCGCCGCGTCCTCGTCGTCGGGCAGCACCCAGCGCACGTGGGCCTTGTCCTGCACCTGGCACCAGTACGCGGCCGGGGCGGCGGCGAGCTTGACCGTCGGGTAGATGGCGGCATTGGCCCGCTCCAGCGACGCCTTGACGTTCGGGTCCTCGGTCGCCTCCGGGTCCAGCCAGAACTCGTAACTGTCGTGGAGGGCGACCTCGAGCGGACCGTCGGAGAGAACGTCCTGCAACCGGGGCCCCTCGCCGGGGAGCGCCGGCACGCCGACCGTGGATCCCGGCTCGGTCTCGAGTGCCCGCAGCACCGCCACCGCCAGGTCGCGTGAGACGTCACCGGACTGAACGTGCCGCTGAAGGCCGATGAAGATCCGGCCGTCCGGCTTCGTCATGGCCGGCCAGGCCATCGGCAGCACGGTAGCGAGGGTGACGGTGCGGTCTCCGTACTGCTCGACGAGGTCGGGCTTGAGCCTGAGCGGCGCGGTGGCGGCCGGAACCAGCTCACGAAGGGCGATCCACTCGACCTCATCGGTCATGCCGGCGAACGGGCGGGGGACGAAGATGTCACGCACCTTCTGACGCTTCGAAGCGTCCGTGCGGGTACGCGAGTTCCTGGCGCTCTTGCTCACGGCGACCCAGCCTAGGCCCTGTACCCCGGTCCGGTGTACGCCCAGGGCATGTTCACCCCGGCGCGCCGGCGAGTTCGGCTCCGGGAGGGTGGGCCGTCGTGGTGGTCATCCTGGCCCAGACGCACTGGCCGAGCCCGTCACGATCAACTCCCCAACCGTCGGCGAGCGCGGAAACGATCGCCAATCCACGCCCGTCGGGAGACTCGGATCCGACCTGACGCTCCACCGGTGACGTGGGGGCACCCCCATCGGTCACCCGGATCTCGATGCCACCGGAGAGCAGCCGCCACGCCACCCGGACCACACCACCGGGTAGGGGCGAGGCGTGGCGCACGGAGTTGCCGACCAACTCGGCCGCGACGGCGACCGCGTCCGCGAGCGTCATCGCCGGCATCACGTCGGAAAGGCTCGCGGCCAGCCGGTGGCGGGCCCGGCGGGCGCCCTCGGCGTGGTGCGGGACGACCAGGCACCACATGCGCCCTGCTCCCGGGGTCTGCGTGCTCATACCGGCCGCCTCGCTTCGCCACGTGTTCGGTTGCTCATGCCACCCCGGCACCCGCGTCGGCGCGGGGTAGCCGCACCTCGGCGACGGCACCGCCGCCTTCCCGCGGGCGTAAGCTGACCCACCCGTTCTGTCGCTCGACGATCTTCCTGACCAGATACAGGCCGAGTCCCACTCCGCCGTACTGTCGCTGATCGCCCCTCTCCAGTTGCCAGAACCGCTCGAACGCGCGCTCAGCGTGCTCCGGCCTGATCCCCAACCCCCGGTCGGCGACCCGGATCCAGACGGTATACGCGTCCGATCCGGCCGTCAGCTCCACATCTACCCAATCCGGAGAGTACTTGCACGCGTTGGTGACGAGTTCGGCCAGAACCGTGGAGAAACTGGCTCGGTCGCCACGCACCTTCGGCAATGCCTCGGGGAGGCTCACTCGCATGCTGCGCCGCAGGTCGGGGCTCAGGTCCAGGACCGCGTCCCGCAATACCCGAGCGAGGTCAAAGGGCGCCCCGGTCGAGCCGTCGCTGACCCCGGTGAGATCGCTCGCGGCGTTCAGCAGGCGGTCGACCAGCCGGGCCAGCTCCCGCGCTCGCTGCCAGACCACCCGTACGGCCTCTCGGCGCGCCGGGTCGTCCAGCGAATCCCACCGCTCGACCAGCGTGTCCGCGTACCCCTTGATGACCGTCACCGGTGTGCGGAGCTCATGACTGGTCATGGCGATGAAGAGGTCTCGGCCCTGCTCCCGCTCCTGCGGCTCGTCCGCGGCCGCTTCGGGTCCGTGCGGATACACCGGAAGTTCGGTGCTCTCCAGGTACAGGCGGGCGGCGGCGGCCGCCAGGTAGCGCATCGCGGCGAACTGGTGGGCATCGGCCTGCCCGTCCGGATCGGGAAAGCACACATGCAGAGACCCGACCAGCGAGCCACCCACCGACCCGACGGCGCTGAGGATCCGCTGGATCCCACGGCCTCGGAAATGAGCTGCCGACTCCGGCGGCAGCTCGTCGACCAGGGTCTGCTGGCCGCGCAGTGACGCCAGCATCCTCACGGCCTCTGGGTCGGACACGTCGACCGGCAGTCCCAGCGCCCAGGTCAATGAGCTCGTCGCGGCGACCAGGTGACCACCCGACGGGGTGTACTCGACGAACGCCGCACCGGTAGCACCCGTCGCCGTCGCGGCAGCGTCGACGATGAGATGCAGCCCGCGTAGACCGCTTTCACCTTGGTTGATGACCTCGATCAGATCGGTCAAACGGTCGAGCAGCGCGACCGGATCGAGCGGCGGGGCTGATGAGGCGGCCATGTTGCAGAGTGTGCCCGGCCGCTCAGAGATGCGGTAGGCCGAGTTCGTCCAGCCGCCGCCGCACGAACCCGGGCCGGTCGGTGATCACGCCCTCCACGCCCAGCTCAATCATCAGGTCGAGATCGGCCGACTCGTTGACGGTCCACACGTACACCTCGTGGCCCCGCTCGTGCAGCCGGTGCGCGACCTCGGGGTGCGCACGCAGCAGGCGGACGCCCGGGCCGCCGATCCGGGAACCGAACGGCAGCCGACGTCCGAGCAGAGCCGCTGGCAGCAGGTCCATCAGCATCACGGTGGGCAGCCGGGGCGCCAGGTGACGGGTCCGACGCACGGCGAGCGCCGAGAACGACATGAGGGTGACCTCGACCGGCTGTCCGGAACTGGGCTCGTGCAGCCCGTACCGGCGCAGCGCTTCGATGACCTGCTCCTCCACGGCCGGCCCGTACCGGGTGGGGTGCTTGGTCTCGATCAGCAGCCGCATCGGACGGTTGGCGTCGTAAACGGTCCCGAGCAGCCGGTCGAGGGTCAGGATGCGAGCCCGACCGCCGTCGGTCACGTCGTACATGAGGTCGTCGTCCTCGCCCGGCCCCGGATGCCACGAGCCGAAGTCCAGCTTGTTCAGCTCGGCGAGGGTACTGGTACTGACCAGCCCGTGTCCGTTGCTCGTGCGCTTCAGCCGCCGATCGTGTACGCACACCAGGTGGCCGTCGCGGGTCAGGCGGACGTCGCACTCCACGCCGTCGGCGCCCTCCTCGATCGCCCGCAGGTATGCGGCGAGGGTGTGCTCGGGTTCGGCGACTGACGAACCGCGGTGGGCGAAGACGAGCGGGCGGGTCGGCGGCTGACGCCGGACGGGAGCCGGTGGCGCGGGTGACGCTCGGCGGAGCCGCCCTCTGGGAGGCAGGTCGGCGATCAATTCAGTGAACCTGCGGCGCGCCGCCGTCTTCACTGATCATCAGCCGACCGACGCGCGCCCATGCCATCATGCCGCCGTCGAGATTGCGAACGTTGTCGCGGCCGGCTGCCTGCAGGTAGGCGACGACCTGGGCAGAGCGCCCACCGGAGCGGCAGACCACGACCACGTCGCCATCGACCGGTATGTCGTTCAGCCTGGTCGGGACCGTATGCATCGGTATGTGGTGAGCATCGGGAGCGTGGCCCGCGGCCCACTCCTCGTCCTCCCGCACATCCAGCAGGTAAGCCTCGATCGGTACCTCGCCGGCGCCTACGCCGGGGACCTGGTTACGCCCAAACACGCCCGCAAGCTTAGAGCCTGTTGCGGCGGCTGCCGACAGCCATCCGGCCACATCCCTGCCGGTCAGGTCACAAACCGTTGACCCAGGCCGTGCTCTGTTGGGCCCAGATGTCGAGATTGTCCTGGCGAATCGCCTCGTACAGCGTAGCGGCCTGATCTTCGTACGCCACCACGTACGAGATGCCACCGATGTCCCGCGACTCGGATGGCACCTTGACTCCGACCAGGTCACCGGGGTTGACGCCGCGCAACGCGTACACGAGATCGGAGAGCGGCACGCCGCCCGTGTCGACGGTCAACGACGCGCCGACCGAGCGGACCAGCGAGTCGAGCTTGCGTGGATTGGTCGCCAGGCCCTGTCTGCGCGCCTCGTCGAACATCGCCTTCAACAGTTGTTGCTGGTGGCGCTGGCGGCCGTAGTCACCGTCCGGGATGCTCTTGCGCTGACGTGAGTAGTCCAGCGCCTGCCAAGCCTCCAGCCGCCGGCAACCCGGCTCGTAAACCTCGGGGGTGCTGTCCGGATTGCGGTAGTCGCCGTCCGGCCCATTCCACGGCGCGAGGAACTTGCCGTCCTTGTCATGGCCGATATGGTGCGACTCGGTACGCTCGTCGATGCACATGTTGACACCGCCGAGCTGCCCGATGACCTTCTCGAAGCCGCCGAAGTCGACCACCGCGGCACCGTCGAACGTGATCCCGGTGAGCTTGTAGAGGGTGGCCGAGAGCAGTTGCACCCCGCCCTGGCCGCCGTGACCGTACTCGAAAGCGCCGTTGATCTTTTCCTGGCTCCCCTGAAAACCCGTCGCGGGGAAGGGCGGAATCTGCACGCGCAGGTCCCGTGGGACCGAGATCAGGTATGCCCGATCCATGGTCGCCGGAACGTGCACGATGATGATCGTGTCGGAGCGCTGGCCGGCCGTCGGATCGTCGGCCCGTGCGTCGGAGCCGATGAGCAGGTAGTTGAGAGGGCCGGTTAGCCGCGAATGCGCCTGGTCTCCGCCGGCTCGGGCATCCGGCGCGATGAGACTGCCCTTCTTCACCGCGGCGTCGTAGCGGTGTGCGAGCACCTTGGTCGTCGTGATGGCGGTGCTCGCGGTGATCAGCATGAGCACGCCGAGGATCACGAGCAGCCGGGCCCAGAGCGGATCCCGACCTGGGGCCCGGCCGGGCTTGGACGGGCGGCGCTGCCCAGCGTCGGCGCCGGTCACGATCGGCTCGGCCTCGGCCTCGGCGTCGGCGTCGGCGTCCGCGGTGCCGGACTCGGCTTGCGCGTCGACCGTCTCGGCTTCCGCATCGACCGTCGCATCCGCCGGTCGCTCGGCTTCCGTGTCCGTCGTCTCGGCTTCCGGGCGCCCTGACGCACCGGAGGTGGGCTCGACCTCCGGTTGACTGTCTTCTGGTGCGGTCGCCGTCGCAACTCCCAGTGCCAACGCTGGCCCGCGTCGGC
The DNA here is from genome assembly GCA_025965915.1 of Dactylosporangium sp. Classification (GTDB taxonomy): domain Bacteria; phylum Actinomycetota; class Actinomycetes; order Mycobacteriales; family Micromonosporaceae; genus Planosporangium. Next base: position 8,342 of record JAOPWA010000163.1, read on the forward strand.
GCAGGGTCATATTGCCGACCAGACGGGATTGGCCGCCAGTCTACGACATGATCGCAATGGTTTCGGCTGGCACCAACGGCGAAATAGCCGCCATATCCGCAGGTCAACCGCGTTACTCGGAGCCGCTCCGCCGTCACGTTCCCGTCAGGTCACTGACCCGGTTTGACCGTCGATGAACCGTTCTGTGCGATCCAGTCGGCAACCTTGTCCTTGGCCACCGCGTCGTACAACGACAGCGCCTTCTCCTTGTCAGAGACGACCACACTCTCGCCGCCTCTCATGGCCGAGCCCAGGTTCGGACTGGTCATGAACGTCAGATCCTTGCTGCTCATGTTGCGGAACTGCAGCGCGGTGTCGGCCAGGGAGAAGGTGTTGTCGACCGTCATCGCCTTGGTCACCGACGTGAGGAACGAGTCGATCTTGAACGGGTTGCTCAGCGTCCCCGAACTGGTCGCCTTGTCCAGCAGCGCCTTCATGAACTGCTGCTGATGGCGCATCCGGGCGAAGTCACCCTCGGCGAACTGGTAGCGCTGGCGTACGTAGTCCAGCGCCTGCGCCCCGTCAAGGTGGTTCATACCCTTGTTGAAGTGCCGGAAAGGCTTGTGGATCGAGGTGATGTCCTGCTCGATGTTCATGTCGACCCCGCCGAGCGCATCCGTGACCTGCTGGAAGCCGCCGAAGTCGACGAGCACCACGTGGTCGATGTGCACGCCGCTGTAGCCCTCGATGGTCTGCACGGTGAGCGGCACGCCGCCCCACGCGAACGCCGCGTTGATTTTGGCGTTGGTATCGCCGAACTCAGAGTTGGTCGGGCTCTTCGGGACGTGGACGTACAGATCACGCGGTAGCGAGATCAGGTATGCCTTCTGGTGGTTGGCGTCGACGTGCATCACGATCATGGTGTCGGTGCGCCACTGCCCCGGCTGGGCCTTGTTCTCGGGGTCCCGCGAGTCGCTACCGAGTAGCAGGATGTTCTGCGCCCCCGCGACGGCGGCGACCGGACGCTGCCCGGCAACCTTGGAGAACGCGTCCGTGCGCTGCAGACCCGAGTCCAGGCTGCGGTAGTACAGAAACGCCCCACCCGCACCCAGGCCCGCCAACAGCAGCAGCGCGAGAGCTGCCACGAGGGCGATCCTCCCCCAGCGGGGACGGACACGACGGCGGTACGGTGCGCCACCAGGTTCTTGAGGGAAACGACCCGGACCCTGCGGCGGGACGGAGCCGCGCCCGGGGCCCTGCGGCGGGACGGAGCCGGAGCCGGCACCACGGGGAGGAATCTGCGCACGGCCGGAGCTGCGGTAGGCGGGGGGACCGCTGGGTACCGAAGCCCGACCGCTGGAGCTGCCATTGCGGCGAGTCGGGGAGGACATGGCACCAGACTACGTAGGGGAATCCAGCCCGCGCGCCAAAGGGCGATTCAACTCTGGCCGAAAGTGGGAGACGCGCGGCGGCGTCAGGCGCGGCCGGCGAAGTAGTCGATCGTGCGCCGCAGTCCCTCCTCGGGGCTGACGGTCGGTTCGTAAGCCAACAGCGCGCGCGCCCGGGTGAGGTCCGGCCGGCGCTTCTCCGGGTCGTCGGCGGCGCGCTGCACGAAGGTGACCTGTGACGAGCTACCGGTGAGCCGCACGATCGTCTCGGCCAGTTCCCGCATTGTCATCTCGTGCTCGGTGCCGCAGTTGATCGGCCCGGTCTCGCCCGAGTCCAGCAGCGCGACGATGCCTCGGACGAGGTCGTCGACGTAGCAGATGGACCGGGTCTGCGCGCCGGTGCCGTGCACGGTGATCGGTTCGCCCCGCAGCGCCTGCGAGACGAATGTCGGAATGGCGCGACCGTCATCGGGGCGCATGCGCGGCCCGTACGTGTTGAAGATGCGCACGATGCCGACATCGAGGCCGTGGAAGCGGTGGTAGGCCATGGTGGCCGCCTCGGAGAAGCGCTTGGCCTCGTCATACACGCTGCGCACGCCGATGGGGTTGACGTTGCCCCAGTAGGTCTCGGGCTGCGGGTGTACCAGCGGGTCGCCGTACGCCTCCGAGGTGGACGCCATGATGAAGCGGGCCCCGTCGGCCAGCGCCCGTTCGAGTAGTTGCAGCGTCGCGACCGAGCCGACCCGCAGGATCTCGATCGGGATCTGGGCGAAATCGGTCGGGCTCGCGGGGGAGGCGAAGTGCATGATCGCGTCGAACCGGGTGGTGAGGGCTTCGACATGCGTGGGCAGCGGCTCGGAGATGTCCGCCTCGATCAACGTGAACCGTGGGTGCTCGGCAAGGTGGGCGACGTTCTCCTTGCTACCGGTCACGAAGTTATCGACCGCGACGACGGTCGCACCGCGGGCCAGCAGCGCGTCCACCAGGTGCGACGGGACGAATCCGGCACCGCCGGTGACCAGGATCCGATGACCTTCTCCGTACTGCCGCGTATCCGCCATGCCGCCGAGCCTACGCCGGGAGACCGCCCGGAACGCCCCGCGGGGCGGGTCGCACCGACCCACCCCGCTGGTAGTAGCGCCACCTGATCAGTGCGCTCCGGCACCGGTCAGCGAACGCACCTCCATCTCCGCGTACTTCGCCGCGTCAGCCGGCTCGCGGGACAGCACCGTCCCGAGCCAGCCGCACAGGAAGCCGATCGGGATCGAGATGATGCCCGGGTTGGACAACGGGAACCAGTGCCAGTCGCTGTGCGGGAACATCGCTGTCGGCGACCCGGATACCACCGGCGAGAAGAAGACCAGCAGCACGGCGGAGACCAGGCCACCGTAGATCGCCGCCGTCGCACCCGCCGTCGTGAACCGCTTCCAGAACAGCGAGTACAGGATCGCCGGCAGGTTGCCCGACGCGGCGACCGCGAACGCCAGCGCCACGAGGAAGGCCACGTTCAGGCTCTGGGCGAAGATCGACAGCACGATCGAGATCGCGCCGATGACGAACGCCGACACCCGGGCGACCTGGACCTCCTGGCGCTCCGACGTCTGCCCACCCTTGAGTACGTTGGCGTAGAAGTCGTGTGCCAGCGACGACGAGGAGGCGAGTGTCAGGCCGGCCACCACCGCGAGGATCGTGGCGAACGCGACCGCCGCGATCACCGCGAGCAGGATCGCCCCACCGGTGGCTCCGCCGAGGTACTTCTCACCCAGAGCCTGGGCGAGTTGCGGGGCCGCGGTGTTGCCGGCCTTGTCCTGGGCGGTGATGGCCTTGCCGCCGACCAGCGCCGCCGCGCCGAACCCCAGCGCGAGGGTCATCAGGTAGAACGCGCCGATGAGGCCGATCGCCCAGAGCACGCTCTTTCGGGCGGCCCTGGCGTTGGGCACGGTGTAGAAGCGGGTAAGGATGTGCGGCAGACCGGCCGTACCCAGCACCAGCGCGATGCCCAGCGAGAGCAGGTCCATCTTGTTGTAGAAGGTCTGCGTGGCGTCGCCGGCGACATCCTTGCCGTACCGCAGACCCGGCTCCAGGAACGCCGCGCCCTTGCCGGACTTCTCGGCGGCCGACCCGAGCAGGCTCGACAGATTGAACTTGAACGCGGCGAGCACCAGCACGGTCATCAGGAGCGCGCCGCACATCAGCAGGAACGCCTTGACGATCTGCACGTACGTGGTGCCCTTCATGCCACCGACCACGACGTACACGATCATCAGCACACCGACGAAGACGATCGTGGCAACCTTGGCCGTGTCCGCGTCCATGCCGGCGAACGTCTGCCCCGGCTTGATCCCCAGCAGCAGCGAGACCAGCGCGCCGGCACCGACCATCTGGGCGAGCAGGTAGAAGATCGACACGGTGATCGTCGAGACCGCCGCGGCGGTGCGTACCGGCCGCTGGCTGAGCCGGAACGCCAGCACGTCGGCCATCGTGTACTTGCCGGAGTTACGCATCAACTCGGCGACGAGCAGCAGCGCGACCAGCCACGCCACCAGGAAGCCGATGGAGTACAGGAAGCCGTCGTAGCCCGACAACGCGATGATGCCGGCGATGCCGAGGAAGCTGGCCGCGGACATGTAGTCGCCGCCGATCGCCATCCCGTTCTGGAAGCCGCTGAAGGAGCGACCGCCGGCGTAGAAGTCGGTCGCGTTGCGGGTCTGCCGGCTGGCCCACACGGTGATGCCCAGCGTGATCAGCACGAAGACCACGAACAGGGAGATCGTGATGGTACGTGCGGTGCTGCCGGTGTCGGCTGCCGCGAGGAGAAGGTGGTTCATGCGTGGTCCCCTTCGGCCGGGTGTCCTTCTACGCGCCCGCGCAACTGCTCGGCGAGCGGGTCCAGCCGCCGGCTGGCGTACCGGGAGTACAGCCAGGCGATCAGGAACGTGGAGACGAACTGCAGCAGCCCGAACACGAGCGCCACGTTGATGTGACCGACGATCTTCACGCCCATGAACCCGCGGGCATAGGCCGACAGGATCACGTACAGCGCGTACCAGACGAAGAACGCGACCGTCATCGGAAACACGAAGCTGCGCAGAGCCTTACGGAGGCTGGCGAACTCGGGACTCTGCTCGACCGCGAGGTACGCGCTGGAGTCCGGAGCCAACCGGGCCGGCGGGCCCTCGGCCGGCGACGCCGGCGAGGTAGCCCGTGGTACCGGGGTCTCGGTGCTCATTTAAGAGGTCACCACCTGTCATCGGAACTGGGAGGTGGTCGGCACCAGCTCGTGACGACGCGGATGCCAACCGATGCCCGGACGGTAGAAACCGATTGCGGGGTGGTGAAGGTGCCTGCCCGGCGGCGGGACGCCCCTGCGCCGAACGGCACCTTCGGTGCGCCCAGTAACCTCGGTCACACCGCTCGTCGTCGCGCGTTCTTGGCAGGCTGTGTTTGTCAGCAGACCGCGTTTGTCGGCAAGCTGGGCAGGCTGCGTTTGTCGGCAGGCTCAGGCCAGCTCGCGGTAGCGGCCCCGGTAGTGAACGAGGGGCGGTTCGGCGTCGCCCAGTTCGACGGTCTCGATCGTCGCCTCGACCAGTAGCCCCCAGCCCACTGTCCGCGCGGCGTCGAGCCGGCACCCGGCCCAGGTGGCGCGCCCGGCCGGCACCGGACCGTACCCCGTCTCGCGCCAACCTCCGCCTGCGAACAGGCCGCCCGGCGCCGGCATCAGACCGGCGAACCGGTCGGCCAGCTGGCGATCCTCGGACGTCAGCAGGGCGACCGAGAACCGGCCGGCGGCTTCGATCGCCAGCCAGAGGTCGGACTCCTCGTCGAGTACGCCGAGCACGTGGCCCGGATCGCCGTCGACCACCAGCGTCGATGAGACGGTCAGACCCGCGGGCCCAGGCGCCGTCCACAGCGTGACCGCCGACGGTAGCCGGCCGCGCAGCCGGCGTACCGGTGAGCGCAGGTGGTCGGGTGTCGCGAACGGGTCGGACGGCGAAATCGTCATGATCGGCCTATCGACGGGGAGTGACGGCGGCCAGGATTTCCGGGCCGCGCCGGTCGAGGATGTCACCGGCGATGTACGTGCCGCTCAGCAACCCGGCTCCACCCCACATCACCCCAGCGGCGAGCACCGCCAGGCCAGCGGCCGGGCCGTGGGTCAACACCGCGAACACCAGCAGCGGAACGAGTAGCGCTGCTGCCGCGATCGAGCCGGCCACGGCGAGCAACCCGCGCAGACCGGCGGTGCCGCCGCTGACCGCGAACGGGTTGGTCGACTCGGGGAAGGAGTACGGCACCAGCACCGACAGCAGCGCCGAGGCGCCGGCCGCAACTCCGAGACCGGCCACGACGATGCCCAGCGCGGCAAGTAACTGCGAGTGCGCACCGGTCAGCACGGCGACCACGACCGTGACGAGGACGAGGATCGGTGCCATCAGCAGCGCCAGCGCACACGCGCGGGCGCGCAACTCGACACGGCCCGGCACGCCGATCAGCAGGTGCAGCGCGTACGCCGATCCGTCCGTGCCGAACTGGTTGGCGAGGAGCATCGCGGCCAGCACCGCGCTGAACGCCACGGCCACCGGCAGCGGAGCGCCGCCGTGGCCGGACCCCGAGCCCGCGCGAAGGGCCACCGGCAGCACCACACCGGCGATCGTCAGGGAGAACAGGCTGGCGCGCCGACGCGGGTCGCGCCACCAGTACCGCCACTCCCGCGCCACGAGTCCGCTGAACCGGCCCGGACGTAAAACACGCAGCACAGCCGGGAACAGGCCGGCCACGACGCCGACAGGGCGCCCGGCCCGGCTCGTCGAACGGCTGCCCGACACCACGCCGATCATGGCCGATTCGAGGGTGCCCCACCACCACAGGGTCAGCGCCGCCACCGACGCGGCGGCGATGGCGAGCCGGGCGAGCGCCACCGCCCACCGCCCGTCGGCCACATCGACATACGCGGCGTACGGCGCGGCGAGCGGTGTCCAGGCGAGCACCCCAGCGATCTGGATGGCCCGGCCGAGGTCGCTGTGGGCGATCAGCGACGACACCGCGAGCTGCAAGGGGGCGACCGACGACGCGAGTACCGCGATCAGGATGGCGGCGAGGTCGCGTACCCGCCGCGACCGCAGCATCGACGCGAACGCGCTCGTCAGCGCACGGCTGCCCACGACGCAGGTCAGCAGTGCCAGTACCGCGCCGACGAGCGCAACTGCGGCCGCGGCCGCGCCGTCGCGCACTGCCGCGCCGAGGACCAGTCCGAGCAGGGCGAGCGCGGTCGCGAGTGCCGGGACACTGACGCACGCCGCCGCCAGCATGCCGCGCAGGAGGGTCCGGCGCGACACCGGTAGCAGCGCGAACCGGGCCGGATCGATCGTCTCGTCCACCCCGAAGAACAGCAGCGGCATGAGCAGCCAGGCGAGCGTCAACCCGGCCCCCGCGAATGTCACCATGACAAGGCCCGCATCGCCTCCGGCCACACCCGCCCCGGTGAACAACGCGAAGCCGCCGACCGCGGCCCACAGCCCGATGACCATGCCGAGGACGAACATCACGATCCGCCACCCCTGGCCGCGCATGCCATTACGCGTCAGCCGCAGCTTCAGGCGTACGAAGTGGATCGCTCGGGCCTGCTGTTCTACAGCCACGACAGCTCCGCGCCGGTCGCCACGCGGCCACCCACCACGCTCACGAACACGTCCTCGAGCGGTCGGCCCTGGCGGACCTCGTCGAGGGTTCCCACGGTTTTGATCTCTCCACCGGCGAGGATCGCGACGTGGCTGCACAACCGCTCCACGACCTCCATCACGTGACTGGAGAAGATGACCGTGCCGCCGCCGGCCACATACCGGTGCAGGATGTCCCGGATGAGCGCCGCGGACACCGGATCGACCGCCTCGAACGGCTCATCGAGCACGACCAGCCGCGGCGCGTGGAGCAGCGCGCAGGCGAGCCCGATCTTCTTCTTCATGCCAGCCGAGTAGTCGACGACGAGGGTCCGGCCGGCGTCGGCGAGACCGAGGACGTCGAGCAGTTCGGTGCTACGGGCCTCGACCACCTGCGAATCCATGCCGCGCAGCAGGCCGACATATGCCAGCAGCTCGCCGCCGGAGAGCCGGTCGAACATGCGCACCGAGTCGGGCAGCGCGCCGAGCAGCCGCTTGGCGGTGACCGGGTCGGCCCACACGTCGTGGCCGAGCACCGACACCGTCCCGGCGTCCGGGCGCAGCAGCCCGACCGCCATGGACAGGGTGGTCGTCTTGCCCGCCCCGTTGGGGCCGAGCAGGCCGTAGAAAGATCCGGTCGGTACGTCGAGGTCGACTCCGCCCACCGCGGTGAGGCCGTCGAAGCGCTTGACGAGCCCCCGCAGTACGAGCGCGTTATCGGTCACCGGTCGACGGTATCCCGCCCGCGCTTGTGGTGTTGTCAATAGCCGGACGGCGTCTGTGGAGAAGCACTACGGCTAGCAAGGCGTTGACTGCTGCACCAGGATGGGCTCGTGACGGAGTTCCTCATGCCGCCGATTGCCGGCTGTACGGTCGACGATCTGACTCGGCTTCCGGACGTGGGTGTGCGTTACGAACTGTTTGAGGGGAGCATTCTGGTAACTCCACCGCCCGTCCTTCGCCACGTCCGCGCCACTAACCGGCTGCACCGGCTGCTTGACCGGCAGGCCCCAGCCGATGTCGAGGTCGTACAGGTCGCCGGAGTGACCATCCAGGGCCGCCGTACCTACTTCATCCCCGACATCTCTGCCGTTCGCGCTATCGCCTTGGACAAGGAAGGCGACAACCTTGACCAGGACGACGTACTGCTCGCCATCGAGGTGTTGTCGCCGTCCAATCCCGGCAACGATCTGGTGCTCAAACGGCACTACTACGCGGCTGGCGGCATTCCGCAGTACTGGATCGTGGACCCGCAGGCTCGGCGGCTGACGGTGCTCACGCTCGACGGTGAGACCTACGCCGACCGTGCGGTCGTGGAGCCCGGGCAGGTGTGGCAGTCCGACGAGCCGTTTCCGCTGACGATCGATCCAGCCGACTTCCTCTAGCGCCTACGGTTCCTGCTCCTCGTCAGGCCCTCGGTTGTTCCTTGAGCCATCCCATGAATCGCTGATACAGGACGTAAGCCACTTCAGTTTTCAAGTCCTGGGCGGCATCCATGAAGAAGCGGCCCATGAACAGCGCCAGCGAGACGGGCGCGCGGTCGAACTCTGCAAGCAGTTGGTTGCGTCGTGTTCGGCACGGCCACTGCGCTCCGCAGCCGACGCATGCCCAGCTGGGGCGCATAGGGGCGTGGACGTTCACGCGGGCCAGTGGCCTGGGCAGTCGGCTATGAGTGCTTTCAGGACTGCGCACGGCCATGCTTCGCCACACTGGCATGTTCTGCGGAACCTTCTCCATGACCACCTCCGCTTGTGCTTGCTCCGGAGGGCGGCTCGGTACCCCTCGATGTAGGCGCTTGACACAGCAAGACCTCCCGCAGCAGTTAAGGAGTGCGGCGACCGAGGACGGGAGCAGGATGGGGTGGTCCTGCGGCCGCCGCACCCCAGACTTGGAACCGGAACTCCGGCTAGGACCAGGGCACGATCCCGTTCCTGGCGCGGCAGACCATGCCGGCGACATCAGCTTCGACGTAACCGACAGCGGTGAGTACGTTGCGGCCCCAGCGGTTTAGCGCGCAGGGCCACGGTGCGCGGCAGTTGATGCACTGTCTTCCTGCGGGCCAGTCCTGGCCCTGGTGGATGACGACGGCCTTCTGCGCGTACTCGATGTCTTCGTCGGTGGGGTTGTCGGCCACCGGGTACCCGATCTCGTCCGCTTCGCTGAGCAACGTCATCTCCGCGTTGGTGTGGAAGAAGTGGTGGCCCGGCGAGGAGCGGCGCGACATGACCCACATGCACGGTCTCCTCGCCGGGGGTCTTGCGGAGCGAACGCCACCGCAGCTCTCGACAGCGGTACAGCGGCGCCAGCGGGACCAGACTGGCAGGGCCAAAGTTACAGGGGCAAGACTTCCATGGAAGGTTTGCACGGACATGCAGACATGGAAGTTGCATCCTTGCTCGCGGAAGCTGACGTGGGAAGACTGAGCATGCTCATCTATCAGGAGGTTGACGTGCCCAGGCCCACAGGTCCGACCATCGCTCGGTGGCAGCTCGCCCGAGAGCTACGCCGGCTGCGTGAGGCGGCAAGGATCACCCACCGCGAGATAGCCGAGGTGATCGACTGCTCCGAGTCGAAGATCTACAAGATTGAGTCCGGTGACGTTGGACTGGGCCGGTCCGACCTACTGGTGATGCTTGACCGCTACGGCCTCAAGGACGGCACCGAGGACGAGGTGCGAGCAACCCTGCTCGACTGGCAGAAGCAGGGCAAGGAACGGGGTTGGTGGGCCAAGTTCGGGCAGCTGCCGAACCCGTACTCGATGTATATCGGGCTGGAGTCAGCGGCAACAGCCGTCAGGAACTTCGAGCTGGCCGTGATTCCGGGTCTACTGCAGACCGATGACTATGCACGAGCCGTCATCAGCGCCACCTGCTCACAGGACGGCGATGGCGAGATCGAACGACGGGTACAGGTTCGGATGGCGCGGCAGGCATGCCTCACCGAAGACCCTCCGCTGAGCTACTGGGCGATCATCGACGAGGGTGCCCTGCACCGGCAGATAGGCGGCAAGGAGGTTATGCGAGCCCAGCTCACGCATCTGATCGAGATGAGCAAGCGGCCCAACGTCACCGTCCAGATCCTGCCGTTCGCTGAAGGTGCCCATCCTGGAACGCTGGGCTCCGTGATCCTGCTTGAGTTCCCGGAGGAGGTGCACTCG
>JAOPWA010000171.1 GCA_025965915.1 Dactylosporangium sp.
CCTGCCACATGGCCGTGGCTGGCACCGTCCCCACCTGCCACGCGGCCGTCGCTGGCGCCACCTCCGCCTGCCACGGTTTCGCCGCTAGTTGCGTCTCACCCCGCCACCGCAGAGACGACTGTGGGTCGACGCAGGTGTCCGACCCACAGCGTGTCTGCGAGGAGCGCCTTCGGCGGCGTCCCGGTGTTACCGCGAGGCACGGCCTTGGCTGCCGGTAGCGCCGGTAGCGCCTCTGCCGGAAGCCCCACCTCCGGCCGCAGCGGTGCCGGTGCCTCCCACCTGACCAGCGGTGCCTCCGCCCCTCACCTGGATGCGGCGCGCCTGGGGTTGCGCTTTGCCCAGGCGAACGGTCAGTACGCCGTCTTCCAGAGTGGCGTCGATCTGCTCGGCGTTGACGTCGCCCGGCAGGACCACGTCGTACTCGAAATCACCGCCACGGCGGCCCTGACGGCGCATGGTGCCGGTGCGCTCGCGCTCGTGGTAGTTACCGGTGATCCGCAGTACGTTGCCCTCACGCAGTTCCATGTTGACGTCTTCGGGCTTCACCCCCGGAAGGTCCATCTCGAGGATGTAGGCGTCTTCGGTCTCCTCGATGTCAAACGCCGGTACCCACACCGGCACCGGGACCACCGCGGGAGCGGCCGCGAAGGGGTCGGCGAAGAAGCTCTGGATCAGATCGCCCATCCGGTCTTCGAGCTCGGCCAAGGGGTCGCCGCGTCGTCCTTGTCGTCCTTGTCGTCCTTGTTGCTGGTTCAACTGTCGGCCGCGGCGTGGAGCGAGAGAGGTCATAACGTCGTACTTCCTTTCGTCGGTTGCGATCTTGCCTGGCATACGACTGTCCGGCGTTGCGTAACCGGTCCGTCGTTCGGCCGCGCCTGGCGGCGCCGTGGTGTACAGCGGGCAATCCACGCCAAGCGTCGGGCCTGTCGGGTGAGCACGCCTCATCCGCCGCGGGCGATTCCGCAGAACCCGCAGAACCCACGGGAGCGCCCTAAAGGTCACCCTCTCCAGGCGCAGACCGCGTACGCCCGTTTCGCGATCGGGACGTGCGGGTAGCGCATCGACTTGAACCCGACGCGTCTCGCCACGGCGGTGCATCACACCGACGGCTGTGCTCGGGTCCGGCTGGTCGGACGGCCGGTGGGAGGGGTTCGGCGTGGCCAGGCCGAGGATCGTGATCGTCGGGGCCGGGTTCGCCGGCTACCACGCTGCCCGTGTCCTGTCGCGCTTGGCGCGAGGTCGGGCAGAGGTGGTGGTCATCAATCCCACCGACTATTTCCTGTACCTGCCGCTGCTGGCGGAGGTCGCGGTCGGCCTGCTCGAACCACGCCGGGTGACGGTTTCGGTGTCCGACACCCTGCCCGACGTACGCCTGGTCCTCGGTGAGGTGGACAGGATCGACCTCGCCAGCCGGCGGGTGCGTTGGGTCGATCCCGATCACCGGTGGTGGGAGGCGGGCTATGACCGGCTCATGATCGCGGTTGGCAGCGTCAACAAGCTGTTGCCGATCCCGGGAGTCGCCGAGCACGCGCACGGTTTGCGGGGTATGCCGGAGGCGCTGTTCCTGCGTGATCACTTGACCCGGCAGATCGAGTTGGCCGACGAGGCCACCGACCCGCGCGAACGGGCCGCGCGGTGCACGTTCGTGGTGGTCGGCGGTGGGTTCACGGGTACCGAGGTCGCGGCACAGGGCGTGCTCTACACCGACGTTCTGTACGAGCGTCACCCCGGGCTGGGCCGGCAGCGGCCGCACTGGCTGCTGCTCAACAGATCCTCCCGGGTCCTGCGCGAATTCGACGAACGCCTGTCGCGTGCCGCCGCCCGAGTACTGCGCGAGCGCGGGGTCGACCTGCGCCTGGGCGTCTCCGTGCAGGAGGCCACACACGAAGGAGTACGGCTCACCGACGGCAGCTTCGTGGCCACCCGCTCACTCATCTGGTGTGTCGGGATACGCCCGGACCCGCTGGTCGAATCACTCGGCCTGCCGACAATCCAGGGACGGCTCGTCGTCGACGAGTATCTCAACGTGCCCGGACACCCGCAGGTGTACGCCTGTGGCGACGCCGCCGCCGTGCCCGACCTGACCCGGCCGCACCAGATCGCGCCGATGACGGCTCAACATGCCCAACGCCAGGGCAAACAGGCCGCATACAACATCGCCGCCTCCTACGGCCAGGGCGGGCGCCGCCCGTACACCCAGCATGATCTCGGCCGTACGATCGACCTCGGTGGCACCCGGGCCGCCGCCAACCCAGCGGGTCTGCCGCTCACGGGCGTGCCGGCCAAGGCGGTGACCCGCGGATACCACCTGCTCGCGCTGCCTGGCAACCGCACGCGCGTCACCGCCGACTGGACGCTCGACGCCGCACTGACCCGCCCGACCGTCCAGCTCGGCGTGATCCCCGCGCAGGCTGTCCCGCTGGACACAACCTCCCCGGAACTACCCGCCTGGCGCCGGTGAGCAACGGCACGTCGCTGGCTCAAGGTCCTCCACAACAACGGTCGCAGTGCTCGGTGACGCACCGACCCGAGGTGGTCGGCGTACCTCACCGGCCGGCGGGTAGCCGACATCTATGGCTGACAGCGCCCACGGCGATGGCGTTCACCGCGATGGCATTGTGCACTCGGTCGGGAGCGTCAACGCCGACGTCGAGATGCGCGTGGCGGAGCCGCCGCGCCTCGGCCTGGCCCAACTGGGCTCCGACCTGCTGCGAACCTCCGGCGGCAAGGCGGCAAACGTCGCGGTGCTCTCCGCGCGGCTGGGCGTCGGCGCGCGGCTTTTCGGCTGTGTCGGCGACGACGACCTCGCCGACCAGGCCCTGGCCGGCCCACGCGCGGCCGGAGTGGATCTCTCCGCGGTCCGTGTGGTCGGCGGCGCGACCGGGTTCGCGATGATCCTGGTGGGGCCGGACGCCAATAAGATCATCGTGCTCGCGCCCGGGGCGGACGACGCGTTCTCCGAACAGGACAGCGCGGTACTCGTCACGGCGGTACACGGGGCCGGCGAGCGCGGTGTGCTGGTCGCCGACCTCGAGGTCCCGCCCGAACCGATCCGGCCGGCGCTGATCGCCGCGCGGGCGGCCCACGTCCGCACCGTTCTCGACCCGTCGCCGCCAGGTCGGCTACCGAAGGACATGCTCCCGCTGGTCGACCACATCACCCCCAACGCAAGCGAAGCCAGCGAGATCACCGGCGTCGAGGTGCGGTCCGCCGAGGATGCGGCCGTCGCCGCCCAGCGGCTGCGGGAACGCGGCGCGGGCACCGCGTACGTGAAACTGCCGGGCGGCGGCTGCGTCGTGGCGTCCGCCGACGGCACCCAGCCCGTACCCGCCCCGGATGGCATCCAGGTGATCGACAGCACCGGCGCCGGCGACGCGTTCGCCGGGGCGCTCGCCGTGGCGGTGCTGCGGGGTCTCCCACCGATTGAGGCCGCCATGGTCGCGGTGGCCGCCGCCTCATGCGCTGTCAGCGGATACGGCGCGCAGGCCTCCTACCCGACCCCAGCCGAGCTGGCCGCCATGGCCGAGCGCGTACGGGGGGCGTCGTTGCGTTCAACGTGAGCAAGCTCGACGCACAACGGCCAAGAGGTTTTGACTCAGCCATTGGATTTCCGGTGTTGGCGGGTATGTCTCTGCCGGCAGAGTACGGGGTGTGGCCCGGGCCTGCCGGGGGATGTGATCAACCATGTTTGAGCGGTTCACCGACCGAGCACGGCGGGTGGTTGTCCTGGCGCAGGAAGAGGCCAGGATGCTCAACCACAACTACATCGGCACGGAGCACATCCTGCTCGGCCTCGTCCACAAGGGTGAGGCCGTCTACGACGGTGAGGGCGTGGCGGCCAAGGCCCTCGAGAGCCTCGGCATCTCGCCGGAGGGTGTGCGCCTGCAGGTCGAAAAGATCATCGGCCACGGTTCGGGTGCACCGGTCGGGGACATCCCGTTCACGCCGCGGGCCAAGAAGGTCCTGGAGCTGTCGCTTCGCGAAGCGCTGCAGCTCGGTCACAACTACATCGGGACCGAGCACATCCTGCTCGGTCTGATCCGCGAGGGTGAGGGCGTCGCCGCCCAGGTGCTGGTCAGGTTGGGTGCTGATCTGAATCTGGTCCGCCAGCGGGTGATCCGGCTGCTGTCGGGACATGAAGGCCGGCATGCGGCCGAGGCCGGTATTGGCCCGGGTCTGGCGGGGAGGTCGACAAGCCTGGTGCTGGACCAGTTCGGGCGCAATCTCACGCAGGCTGCCCGGGAGGGCAAGCTGGACCCGGTCATCGGGCGTGAGAAGGAGATCGAGCGGGTGATGCAGGTGCTCTCCCGCC
>JAOPWA010000179.1 GCA_025965915.1 Dactylosporangium sp.
GACCCGCGTACCTGCCAGCCGATCCCACCGGCGTGGCGCACCGTCTCGGTGGTCGACGGCACCTGTGTCGAGGCCAACACCGTCACGACCGCCGCGGCGGTCCGGGGAACGGCTGCGCTGGCGTGGCTGCGGGAGCTGGGCGTGCCGGCTCGGCTGGTCGCAGCCGACCGGCGCGTCATCACGGTGGGTGCCTGGCCGGTGGCGGGGGGCTAATCGGCGAACGGCGCCCGGCCGGCGGAGGGCGGCACCTCGCACAGCTAATTCAAAGCAATCCCTCAAACGCCGCACAGGGTGTGAACCCATGATTCGAGGATGGCGATCACGGATATCACCTCGGGCGACGACTCGCGGGCCACCGCGGCTAGCGGGTTGGCGCTGCGCCGCGTCGACGGGCAGCCGGTGCGGGTGCTGGTGGTCGACGACGAGTCGACCCTGGCCGAACTGCTGTCGATGGCGCTGCGACTGGAGGGCTGGGAGATCCGCACCGCCGGTGACGGATTCGCCGCGGTGCAGATGGCCGGCGGGTTCCAGCCCGACGCGGTGGTGCTGGACATGATGCTGCCCGACATGAACGGCCTGGAGGTGCTGGGGCGGCTGCGGGCTCAGAATCCCGACATCCCGGTGCTCTTCCTGACGGCCAGGGACGCCGTGGAAGACCGGATCGCCGGTCTGACCGCCGGGGGCGACGACTACGTCACCAAACCCTTCAGCCTGGAGGAGGTGGTGGCTCGGCTGCGCGGCCTGCTCCGGCGCACCAGCTTGGCGGCCAGAGCCAACGACAGCCTGCTGACTGTCGGGGACCTCGTCCTGGACGAGGACAGCCACGAGGTGCACCGCGCAGGCGAGCTCATCGCGCTGACGGCCACCGAGTACGAGCTGCTGCGCTTCCTCATGCGCAACCCCAAGCGGGTGCTCAGCAAGGCCCAGATCCTCGACCGGGTCTGGAACTACGACTTCGGCGGCCAGGCCAACGTGGTCGAACTGTACATCTCGTACCTGCGCAAGAAGGTCGACGCCGGGCGTGAACCGATGATCCACACGATCCGAGGAGCCGGCTATGTCCTCAAGCCCGCCGCGTGACCCAACGCCCCGGTGGCCGGACCGGTGGCGACCGACTGCCTGGTCGCTGCGCGCCCAGTTGCTGGCGGCTCTCGTCGTGCTCGTCGCGGTGGTCTGCGTGATCATCGGCGTGGTGACGACCACCGCGGTGTACCGGTTCCAGGTCGGCCAGCTCGACCAGCAGCTGCGGGACGCGGCCAAGCGGACGTCGTCGTTCGGTGGCCACCTCAGGCCGGACTGGCCGCCGGGCACCCTGCCGCCACGTGGCCCCTTGACCGAGGCTCCAGGCCAGAGCGCCGGTACGCTCCTCGGCCGCATTGTCGACGGCCAGGTCCAGGACGCCGGCCGGCTCGACGCCGACGCGACCCGCCGGGAGCTTCCGTCCGCGCAGTACCCGGTGCTGACCGACCTGCCGGTGGACGGCCGGCCATATACCCGCAGCCTGGGGGAGTTCGGCGACTACCGCCTCATCGCCGCGCACGGTGCCGACGGCGACGTCTTCATCACCGGGCGGCCGCTGGCCGACGTGTACGCGTTCCGCTACTGGCTTGTCGCCATGGAGACCACGGTCGGGATCGGCGCGGCCGTGCTCGCGGCGCTGCTGGGCACGCTGATCGTGCGGCGCACCCTGCGCCCACTGCACCGCGTCGCCGCCACCGCCGCGCGCGTGTCGGAACTGCCGCTGGACCGCGGCGAGGTCGCGCTGTCGGTGCGGGTGCCTAACGTCGACCCACGCACGGAGGTCGGCCAGGTCGGCGCCGCGCTCAACCGGATGCTCTGCCACGTCGCCGCCGCGCTCGCGGCGCGGCAGGCGAGCGAGACCAGGGTTCGCCATTTCGTCGCCGACGCAAGCCACGAGTTGCGCACGCCGCTGGCGGCCATCCGCGGTTACGCCGAGCTGACCGGGCGGTTCCGTGATTCCGTACCACCCGACGTCGCGCACGCCATGCGCCGGGTGCACTCCGAAGCCGCGCGGATGACCACCCTCGTCGAAGACCTGTTGCTGCTGGCCCGGCTCGACTCCGGCCGGCCTCTGGACCGGGAGCCCGTCGACCTGACCCGTCTCGTGATCGACGCGGTCAGCGACGCGCACGTCGCGGCCCGCGACCACAACTGGCGGCTGGAGTTGCCCGACGAGCCGGTCACCGTCACCGGCGACCCGGCCCGCCTGCACCAGGCGTTGGCCAACCTGCTGGCCAACGCCCGCACCCACACGCCTCCTGCCACGACCGTCGTCACCAGCCTGACCGTCGCCGGCGACCGGGTCGCGGTATCCGTCGTCGACGACGGTCCCGGCATCCCGGCGAAGCTGCTACCGGAGGTGTTCGACCGGTTCGCCCGGGGCGACACCTCGCGCTCCCGCGCCGCTGGCAGCACCGGTCTGGGCCTGGCGATCGTCGCCGCCGTCGTGGAAGCCCACCACGGTGGCGTCGAGGTGGCCAGCCGCCCCGGCCAAACCGCCTTCACGGTTCGCCTACCGTGGCGGGGGGCGAGCGGCGACCTGCCGGCCGGAGACGGCTTGACCAGACGCGCCGCAACGGCGGTATAGGGCGGGCCCGGTACCGCAGGTCGGCTTTGCTCAGATGCCGTTCGATCCGGCCCCGGCTTGCCGAAGCAGCAGGGCTGCCGCGACAGCGTACCGGCGGCGCAGGTGATTGTGGCCGTCTCGACACCCGTCGCGTCAGCGATGGCGCCGAGGAGGTTTGCCGACAGCATCAGGGGAGCGGCTTGCACGACGCTGATGAGGGACTGCTCCCGGGTGAGATGACTTCGCGGCGTGCCGGCCAGTAGCAGCGGCCCGACCCGCGTCGCGAACAGCCCGGTTCCGAGGCCCTGTGCTACCACCGCAGCGACGGAGAGGGGCAGCACCGCCGACACTGCCAGCGTGGTCATACCGGCTGCGGTGACCAGCAGGCCGGCGGCGGCGAACGTCGCCGCGTCCACGAGCGCGGTACCGATCAGCCCGGCTACGGCCACGAACACTCCACTGACCGGACCGCCGACCAGGCTGCTGGCCTGGCTGAAGGAGCCCCTGAGCGCAAATGCGCGTGGAAGCTGGTCGTCGTCGACGAACAGGCGCGGGAACGAGCCGGTCGAGGGCAGGTAGAAGGCGTCCACGATCCCGACGACCAGTCCAGCCGAAAGCAACAACCACACGGTGACCCCGCCGACCAGTACCAGCAGCGCCAGCAGCAGCGTGACCACGCACATGACCGCGTCGCCGCAGATCATGACTCGGCGCGGCCCCCACCGGTCGCCGACGGCGCCACCGACGAGCAGGAGCACCGTCCGCGGCAACGTGATCACGGTTACGACCAGGCCGGCCCACAGTGGACCGATGCCGGCGGCAGTCCACCCGAGCGCGAAGTAGAGCGCGCTGTCGCCGTAGGTCGACAGGGTCGCGGCGCCAAGCCAGGCAAGGAAGGACCTGGGGAGAGCCCCGGGGCGGACCGCTGCGGCGGCGACTGCGGTCACCGGGTGGTTCCCTCGAGGCGGTGCGGCATCGCGAGGGTGGTGAAGGTGCCCTGGTCGGCGGAGCGGACCACGACGGGCCGGTCGACGCCACGCAGTTCGAGCAGCACGTCCGGACCGACACTCGCCGCGAGCGCCTTGGCCAGCAACGGGGCAGCGGAGCCCAGCCGGATGGCCGCACCGGTGCAGACGGCCGGAAGTCGTTGCGCGTCAGAACCGTCAGGCATCTCGACGATGAGCCGGTCACCGCCGATGTCGAGCGCGACCACGTCCTGGTCGCTGCCGAGCAGCCGACACGGTGTACATGGTGGACTCGGCCGGCGCTCTCCTGCCGCGGTCGCGGGTACGTGCGGACAGAGGTGTTGTTGCAGCGCTAGGCCGTCATGATGGGCCGCCGGTGAACAGGCGACCCATGGCGGCGTACATCCGGCTGTGCGCCCTTTCAGCCTCGCGGGTGACGAAGCGGAGTAGCGGCCGAGGAGCGCGGACGGCCAGCTGCTCGCGGACGAGGGTCCCGCCTTCGGCCGGTACGAAAGAGATTTCGCTGCGGAGTCGGATCAGCGGAAACTGCCGCGCCTCGGTACCGATCGGGCCCTGCTCGGGCGCCGATACACGTACACGGTAGGTGAACCGCATCCGCAAGCCGCCGACCGCCATCCGGTCGGTGACCAGATAGTCGGTGACCGTGGTGCCGTCGTGGCTGACGGTCTGCCCCAACTGTCGTACGCCGACGATGAGGGGATGCACCAAACCGAGGTTGGCAATGTCGCAGCACCAGGCCCGCACCGACGCCGGGGAACCCGGCACGGTCGCCGTAACAACGAGGTGAGCGGTGTCGGTGACCATCCAAGGACCTCCTGGCGATGGACTGCCCCAACATTCTTACGGTTGGGGCGGTCTTACGGTTGGGGCGGTGCGGCGAGGGCTGGGTCCACGCGCACGGTTGGACATGGCGGAGACCGGCATGTCCAACCGTGCCGACGGGGTTCGACGTTTCCGAAACTCGGTCAATCTCTGCGTTCCCTCGGCTGAGGGCAGCTGAGACTGCCATGCGAGAGCTCACCGCAGCGCCGGATCCGCAGTCACCGGGGCGTCCCAGTCGATCACGTAGCGCTGCTCGACGCCCATCGTCTTCTCCGGGTTCATGGTCTTCAGCATGAGCGCCATCAGCAGCGGCATCATCGCCCTGGCCAACGCGCCCGGTGCCTTGGCATGGTTGATCCGAGCCGCGCGGGCGGCGACCTTCTCCACGCGGCCGCGCCGCAGGCGCTCATAAGCGGCGTATGCCGACGGGACGTCCGGCAGGTCGCGCAGGCAGCGGGCCAACTGCACCGCGCTCTCGATCGCCAGCGACGCGCCCTGGCCGGAACTGTTGGAGGGGGCGTGCACCGAGTCGCCGACCAGCACCATGCGGCCGCGGTACCAGTGCTTCACCGGCGGCATGATGTGCAACGATCCGGTCACCTGTAGGTCGTCGGCGCTGCTGGTCACCATCAGGTCGCGACCGGGATCGTCGTCGGCGTAGGCGGCGCGCAGCTTCCGCATCCAGTCGGAGGAGGGCACCGCGCGGGCCTCGGTGAGGCTCATCGGCCGCTCCTGCGGCAGGTTGACGCCCCAGTGCGTGCCGCCGCCGGGCTCGGGCCAGTACAGGTAGTAGCCGCGTTTGCCGAAGGCGAAGGTCATCGTGCGCGGCTCGGCGTCCACCTCATGCCGCGCGACCGCCTCGAAACCGAGGAGCCCGGTGAAATGCGGGCCGGGCGCGTTCGGGTCGATGAGGTTGCGTACGGTCGATCGGACGCCATCGGCCCCGATGAGGATGTCGGCGGCGGCGGTACTGCCGTCGGCGAACCGTGCGGTGATGCCCGTCGCGGTCTCCTGCACGTCGACCAGGCGCTTGCCGTACTCGATAGCCACGCCGCCGGCGACGGCCCGGCCGTGCAGCGCGCGGTAGAGGTCGCTGCGGCGCACCACCTGAAGTGGCGGCGTGTCGGGCAGGCCGGGCAGGCCGATGTGCTTGCGGCCGACTGTCATGACCCTTCGCGTGATCGGCGTTGCGATCGCGGTGACGGCCTCGTCCGCGCCGACGACGCGCAGGGCGGCGATGCCGTTCGGCTCGAGCGCGAGCCCGCCGCCGATGCCGTCGGCGTTGCTTGGGTACGCCTCATAGACGGTGGCCTCGATGCCGGCCTTGCGCAGCGCCAGTGCCGCCACCGGGCCGGCGATGCCGCCGCCGATGACGATCGCTGTCTTTACCTCAGTCATGGTCTTCTCCCTGGGTGATCGGTTCTTGTGCGTGGCGAACCGACCGGGGAGGGAACCGGGCTATCCTCGTGGATGCCGCCTCGGGCCGAGCGCCTTCCCAGGTGTGGTTCGAGGTAAGGGCCCTGGCGTGGTGTTGGCGCACCGCGCCAGGGCCGTCCATTACTCCGTGGAGCTGGTCCTTTCCGCGAGCTCGGTCAGCTCGGCCGGCATCTCGCCGGTTTCATGGAAGGCCCGCCAGGCGTCCAGCCCCGGGTAGGTGCCCGAGGTCAACTCGGCGAGCAGAGAGTGGATCCAGGCCGCTTCCGCCTCCTGAATCGCCAGGTCGTATTCCGACTCGACCAGGAACAGCCGCGGGATGTGCTGCGTATGCTGCGCGAGCGCGTCGCGTAAGGCCGTGATGTTGTCTTCCAGCAGGTCCAGCCGCTGCCGGAGGAGTCGCGCGGCCTCGTCCGGGTGGAGGACGGCGAGCACCGACAGTCCGGCGCGGAAGCGCGGATGCTCGTGCATGGGGGTCGAGACCAGCTCGCGCGCCCAATCGACCAGCTCGGCGCGGCCGGAGTCGGTGATGCGATAGACGGTGCGCTCGGGCCGACGGCCTTCGCGGACGCTCTCCACGGCCGCAATCATGCCGTGTTTGTCCATGTTGCGCACGACTGTATAGAGAGATCCCCATTTGATCTCCATGTCCTGGTCTTTACCCCAGGCGCGCAGTGCGGTGGCGATCTCGTAGGGGTGCATGGGCCGTTGGGCGAGGGCGGACAGGACGGCGAGCGCCAGCAGGTTGCCGACCTTGCGCCGCTTTGCCATGCTACTCACCTGTCCTCGCCCACGATTACTTGCAGGCGAGCATATGCCCACGAGTATCGATTAGCAAGCCGTCGCGCTCATGCGGCCAGCGGCGGCGCGGATGTGCCCAACGACGTCCGGGCGGGACTGCGATGCCCCGCCCGGAGTTCGCCGTCATCGCGCCTACTTGGCTGCTGGCTACGCGCCCCGCCTCGGGGGTCTGCGCAGGCGTGATGGACCGGAGCGGTCCGTGGGCGTTCAGGCGCTGATTTCCTTGCGGCCCTCGCCGGCCGCGATCGAAATCCTGCGAGGCTTAGCCTGCTCGGCGACCGGGATGCGCAGCGTCAGCACGCCGGCGTCGTAGCTTGCTTCGAGGTGATCGGCGTCGAGGGTGTCGCCGAGGAACAACTGCCGGCTGAAGGTGCCCATCGGCCGTTCGCTGATCACCGGCTCCACGCCTTCGCGCTGAGCGCGGGTGCGCTCGGCGCGTACGGTCAGCACATTGCGCTCCACCGTCAGATCGATGCTGTCGGGGTCGACACCGGGCAGGTCGAAGTGCACGTAGAACCAGTGACCATCGCGCTCGGCGTCCATGTGCATCACAGCCGGCCGGCCCGGCGTGCCGAACAGTTGCTCGGCTAATCTGTCGATCTCTCGGAAGGGGTCAGTACGCATCAACATCGTCGCCATGCCTCCTCTGGTGCTCCCTCACCACAACTATGTTGAGTCTCCCTGACTCAACTCTCGTTCCTTTAGATACAACACAGCCAAAGCGGCTGTCAAGAGCCGGCGGCCGCGCTACGGTCCGCGACGCCCAAGGCGTCCCCGCACCGTGGCGCTGCGCAGTGTTGCCGCAAGCGCTAAATCGGCTGGGTGAGGTTGACCGCGTTGCCATCTGGATCCACGATGTGGGCCACTCGCTGTCCCCACGGCATATCGTTTGGTGGGCCGAGCACTCGACCACCGGCGGTCTCGACGCGCTCAAGAAGGCCGTCGACGCTCTGAACGTCCACGCTCAGCAGCATCCGCTGCGCCGTGCCACTCTCGACATCCGCATCGGCAACCAGACCGATCTCTGCATCGCCCACCTTCAGGCCGACATAGAACGTCGGCCCGTCAGTCGGCATACGGAGGAACTCCACCGCCCCGAACAAGGTCTCATAGAAACTCAGTAAGCGGTCCAGGTTAGGGGCTGACAACTGCTCGCTCTTCCGTGATTAGACATACGAATATGTGAGTGTTAGTATCATTCCGTGAAGCTTGCCGAGTGGGCGCGCCGTAACGGTGTGCACCCGCAGACCGCGTACCGCTGGTTCCGCGAGGGGACCATGCCGGTGCCCGCTCGGCGTCTTCCGTCCGGCACGATCATGGTGGACGTTGTCGGTGACGACGCCCAGGGCCAGGTGGTCGTCTACGCCCGGGTGTCGTCGGCCGACCAGCGAGCCGACCTGGACCGGCAGGTCGCCCGGGTGGCCGCATGGGTCACCGGGCAGGACATGGCCGTCTCGCGCGTGGTGACCGAGGTCGGCTCCGCGCTGAACGGGCGGCGCAAGAAGTTTCTCGGGCTGCTGCGCGACCCGAACGTGACGACGATCGTGGTCGAGCACCGGGATCGGTTCGCGCGGTTCGGTGCCGAGTATGTTGAGGCGGCGCTGGCCGCGCAGGGGCGCCGGCTGCTGGTGGTCGATCCAGCCGAGGTGGACGACGACCTCGTGCGGGACGTCACGGAGATCCTCACTAGTCTCTGCGCCCGGCTGTACGGCCGTCGCGCCGCGGCGAACCGGGCCAGCCGCGCCGTGGCCGCCGCCATCGCCGAGGACCTTCCGTGAAGCGGTACGAGCCGCCGGCCGGCTGGAGCATGCAGGCGTACCGGTTCGCCCTCGACCCGAGTGACGCCCAGGTTCTCGGTCTGCGCCGGAACACCGGCGCGGCCCGGTTCGCGTACAACCACATGCTGCGGCGGGTCAGCGCGGTCAAGGCGCAGCGGGCCGCCGAGGCCAGCTACGGGGTGGCCGAGGCGGACCTGACGCCGTGGCAGGGCTGGTCGCTGCCTGATCTGCGACGCACCTGGAACGAGATCAAGGTGTGGGTGGCGCCGTGGTGGGCGGAATGCTCCAAGGAGGCGTTCAACACCGGCCTGGCAAACCTTTCGGCGGCGTTGGGTAACTGGCACGCCTCGCGTACCGGTGCCCGCAAGGGCCGCCAGATGGGTTGGCCCCAGACCAAGAGGAAACACGGTCGCAGGTCGGCCCGGTTCACCACCGGCGCGATCCGGGTCGACCCCGGCTACCGGCGCGTGGTGTTGCCCCGGCTGGGCCGCATCCGCACCCACGAGTCCACCCGTAAGCTGGCCCGGCGGGTGAAGGCTGGCACAGCGACGATCCTGTCCGCAACCGTCACCGAGACCGCCGGCAGGTGGTTCTGCTCGTTGCAGGTCGCGGTCAAACGCACCGTCAGGCGGCCGGCGCACGCGCCGAAAGCCGGCCGGGTCGTCGGGGTGGACGCCGGCATCAAGCACCTGGCCGTGTTGTCCACCGGCGAACTGGTGCCCAACCCGGCGCCGTTCAAGGCCTCGCTGAAGAAACTCGGCAAGGCCCAACGCCGGGCCGCCCGCCGGATCGGCCCGTACGACCCGGCCACCCGGCGCAAACGAACCGCCTCGAACCGGTGGCAGCGAGCGCAGGTCACCGTGGCTAGGCTGCACGCCACGGTCGCGGCCGTCCGCGCCGACTCGTGGCACCAGCTCACCACCCGGCTGGCGCAGCAGTTCGACACGGTCGTGGTGGAGGACCTGCACGTGGCCGGGATGGTGCGTAACCGCAAGCTGGCCAGGGCTCTGGCCGACGCCGCCCCGGCGACGCTGCGCCGGCACCTCGGATACAAGACCGGCTGGTACGGCAGCACGCTGTACGTCGCCGACCGGTGGTACCCCAGCTCCAAGACGTGCTCCGCCTGCAAGACGGTGAAACCCAAGCTGTCGCTGGCTGAGCGCACCTACCACTGCACCGCATGCGGGCTGTCCCTGGACCGGGACGTCAACGCCGCACGTAATCTTGCCGCGCTCGTGCGGCACGTCGACCTGGAGTTGCTGGGCGACGCAAAAACAGGACGTGGAGCCTACGTAAGACCCGTAAGACCTGCACCCGCAGGCGGGGCGGCGGGCCGTGAAGCGTCAAGACCGGTTCATCCGGTCAACGTCGCCCGGCAACGGACGACTGCCAATCATGAGTCACTCACGTTTACTCACTGAAAGGTAACGG
>JAOPWA010000076.1 GCA_025965915.1 Dactylosporangium sp.
ATGATCCAGGCGACGAACTCGCCGAGGGTGGCGTAGGCGAACGTGTACGCCGAGCCGGCCACCGGCACCGTCGAGGCGAACTCGGCGTAGCACATTGCGGCCAGCGAGCAGACGATTCCGGCGATCACGAACGAGACCACGATGGCCGGGCCCGCGTTGATCGCCGCCTGCTGCCCGGTCAGCACGAAAATGCCGGTACCGATGATGACGCCGATGCCGAACGCGGTCAGGTCCAGCGCGGACAGGTTCCTACGCAGCCGGTGTTCCGGCTCGTCCGTCTCCTTGATCGACTGCTCTACCGGCTTGGTACGGAAAATGGACACCGCGCACCTACCCCGTCCCTCGATTGAGACGGTTGATGCCCGGCCGGTGGGGGGTTCGAAACGTCCGCTTAACCGATAGTGGTCACGGCCGCCGGATCAGGACGCACGCCGGGCTCGGGACGTCGATCCGCGCGCTGGTCAGGCGGGGGATGCCGCTCCCAGGATCGACGCGCAGCACGGTGACGGAGTGTGACTGCTGGTTGGCCACGTACATCAGGTCGTCGTCGAGGGTGAACTGGCGCGGCTGCCGCCCGCCGCAGGGCGTCTCGCCGACGCCGGTCAACTCGTCGCCGTCGACCGCGAAGGTGGTCACCATGTCGCTGCCCCGGTTGGCGACGTAGACGAACCGCAGATCGGCGGAGAGCGCGATCTCGGATGGGTAGCTGCGCTCGCCCGGCTCGGTCAGCGTCGCCGGCCGGCGGTGCACCAGCCGTAAGCCGGCGCCGCTGGCGTCCGGGTCGTAGACCGACACGGTGGAGGCGAGTTCGTCTGCGACGTACCGGCGACCGGTCGGTGTGCTGACCAGGTGCCGCGGCCCGACCCCGGCGCCGGCGTACGTCTCCCAGAGAGGGCGGAGCCGGCCGTCGGGGCCGAGACGGTACCCGTACAGCGTGTCGGTGCCGAGGTCCACGGCGGTCACCTCGGCATTGATCACCGAGACGTGGTGGGCATGGGGGCCCTCCTGCCGGGACGGGTCCGCACCCGTGCCGGGGTGGGTGACCAGATCGGTGCGGGTGCCGAGCGTACCGTCGTCGTTGACCGCGAAGACGGCGACGCTGCCGCTGCCGTAGTTGGCGCACAGCAGATGCCGCCCGTCGGCCGTCACCGCCAGGTGGCAGGGCGCGGACCCGCCGCTGGGCTGTCGGGAGGCCACCCGGAGCGCCCCGTCGGGGGCGATCGAGAGTGCGTTCACCGCGCCGTCGTCGAGCTCGCTCACCGCGTACAGCATCGGCGCGGCCGGGTGCGCGACCAGCCACGACGGGGCCGGCAGGGCGGCTGTCGGCGCGGCGGGCCGAAGGTGGGAGTCCCACACCGAGATGCCCGTGCCCTTGCCGTCGGCCTCGGGCGTGTACGACCCGACATAGATCAGCATGCGTACCAGCCTCTCACGCGGCCCGGTCGAACTCGATCTCCGAGTACCCGGCGGACAGGTGACGGGCCTGCGTAGCGCAGATGGGAGTGCGTTCCCGCCAGGGACGGGGTTAATCAGGGCGCCCCGAGGCATTCGTTCCCGCCGACGCGCTGGAATCGACCGGGGACGTAGGCTCGACGGGTGACCTTGCTGCTGGTCGTCGTGGGGCTGGTAACGACCGTCGTGGCGGTCTCCGTCGTGGCCCGCAGGCTGGGGGCGCTCTCGCCCATCCTGCTGGTCGTGGTGGGCCTGGCGCTGTCGTTCGTAGCGGCCGTGCCGCAGGTGCGCCTGGATCCCGAGATCGTACTGATCGGCGTGCTGCCGCCGCTGCTGTACGTGGCCGCCGTCGAGACGTCGGTGCCCGCGTTCCGCTACAACCTGCGACCCATCCTGCTGCTCGCCGTCGGGCTCGTGCTGTTCACCACCGCATGCGTCGGGTATGCCGTGCACCTGCTGCTGCCGCAGGTCCCCCTCGCCGCCACGTTCGCGTTGGGCGCCATCGTCGCCCCGCCGGACGCGGTTGCGGCGACGGCGGTGGCGCGGCGCATCGGCCTACCCCGGCGCGTCGTCGCGATCCTCGAAGGCGAGGGCCTGATCAACGACGCGACCGCGCTGGTCCTGTTCCGCGTGGCGGTCGCCGCCGCCGTCGGCAAGACCCTCACGCCCCTCGGCGTCGCCGGCGACGCGCTGCTCGCCGCCGGGGGCGGCATCGTCATCGGCGCGGTCGGCGGCATCGTCCTCGCCTGGATCCACCGCAAGATCACCCAGCCGCTGATCGACAACTCCGTGTCGCTGCTCGCGCCGTGGGTCGTCTACGCGCCCGCCGAGCAGCTGCACGCCTCCGGCGTCGTGGCGGTCGTGGTGACCGGCCTGTACCTGGGGCACCGGTACCCGACCCTGATGTCGGCCGCCTCACGCCTGCAGATGGAGGCGTTCTGGCGGATGGTCAAGTTCGTGCTGGAAGGCAGCGTCTTCCTGCTGGTCGGCCTGCAGTTGCGGTTTATCGTGCACGACCTGAACGCGCCCTTGCCGCTCGTCGTCAAGGCCACCGTCACCGTGCTCGCGGTGGTCGTGGTCACCCGTTTCGTCTGGCTGTTCCCGGAGACGTACCTGGTCCGGCTCATACCCCGGATCCGTCGACGGGACCCGGCGCCGCCCATGCAGTACCCGATAGTCATCGCATGGGCCGGGATGCGCGGCGTGGTCACCCTTGCGGCGGCGCTCGCGCTGCCTGCGGCTCTCGCGGGCGGCAAGCCGTACCCGCGCGATCTGTTCGTCTGGCTGGCCTTCTCGGTGATCGTCGGCACCCTGGTGCTGCAGGGCATGACGCTGCCGGCCGTCGTCCGCTGGCTTCGCATCCCGCGCGACGACCCCAAGCGGGACGCGCTCGCGGAGGCCTCGGTGCAACAGGAGGCGGCCCGTGCGGCCCGCGAACGGCTGGAGAAGGAGGCCAGCCGCGACGGCCAGATACCCGAAGCGGTACTCGAACGCCTGCATACGATGCTCGCCGACCGCACTAACCTGGCCTGGGAACGGCTGGGCGGCCGGCGGCGGGAGACGCCGTCCGAGGCGTACAGTCGGCTTCGCCGCGCGATGATTGACGCGGAGCGCAACGTGTTCAGGCGGGCCCGTGACGAGGGCAAGATCCCCGAAGAGGTGCTGCGCCGGGCGCAGCGCGACATGGACCTCGAAGAGTCGTTGCTGCAGCGGGAGGACCGATGAGCTGCCCCCATCTCGAGGCGTTCGAGTCCGCCGAGCCCGCACCGCTGACGACCGGGGGCTGCACCGGGTGTCTGGAGGAGGGGCGCGAGGACTGGGTGCACCTGCGACTGTGCCTGTCCTGTGGCTACGTGGGCTGCTGCGACTCCTCACCGCGTCGGCACGCCATGCGGCACTTCGGGCAGACCCAGCATCCGGTGATCCGCTCGTTCGAGACGGGGGAGTTGTGGCGCTGGTGCTTCGTGGACGACGCCATCGGCTAATGACGGGGCCATCGGTTAGCGACGGGGCCATCGGTTAGTTGTGGGCGGCCGGGAAGACGACCTGTAGTGAGGTGCCGTCGCCGGGGCGGTCGGACAATGCCACGGTCGCCTGGTGGGCGTCGAAGATCGCCTTGACGGTACCGAGGCCACGGTCGGGGCTGTCAGCGTCGGGCGGGCGCACCAACGCCTCGCGGTAGAAGTGGCTGAACAGGCTCGGCGGGTCGTCGACGATGATGTCCGGCGTGCGTAGGCGTATCGTCGGTCCGCCTTCCAGGCCGCTGTACACCTCCAACCGGCCGCCCTCCGGGCTGTGCTTCACCGCGTGGAACAGCAGGTGGCTGAGCGCCTGTTCCAGACGGACCGGATCGGCGCGTACCGGTGTCGGCGTGACCGAGGTGCACAGCACCGACATGCGTTTGGCGTCGGCGATCGGGCGTACCGCGTCGGCGGCCCGCTGGGTGAGGGGGCTCAGGTCGACCTCGCGCTGGTGCAGCACCGCCTTCGGCGCCGGCCCCGCCAGGGCCAACAGGTCATCGACGAGTTGGCGTAGCGGGATGGCGTTGGCGCTGACGGCGTCCCGGACGCACGGCTCGGTGGGGGCGGCGAGGCACGCGCGCAGCGCGCTCAGCGGCTCGCGCAACCTGCCGGCGAGCTGGCCGAGGTCGTCGAGGTGTCGTTCCAGTTCACGCAGCCGGGTGGTACCGCGCGCCAGTAGCGCGGCGAAGCGGCGCAGTTCAAGTTGGGTGATGACCTGCCGGGAGAGGGCGCGCAGGGCCTTGAGCTGGGGGAGGGCGAGGCGTCGCGGCGTCGCGTCGATGACGCAGAGGGCACCCAGTGCGTACCCTTCGG
Source organism: Dactylosporangium sp. (assembly GCA_025965915.1). Taxonomy (GTDB): domain Bacteria; phylum Actinomycetota; class Actinomycetes; order Mycobacteriales; family Micromonosporaceae; genus Planosporangium. Next base: position 4,287 of record JAOPWA010000076.1, read on the forward strand.
TGGTGATCAGGGGTGCGCCGGCATAGAACCGTATGCCCTTGCGCCTGGCCACGAGGGGATTGTCGGCGAATCGGGCGTCCGCGGCGGCGTCCGGCACGACCATCAGCTCGTTGCCCAGGATGGCGTGCGCGCAGAATGACGCCTCCCGCGGGATCTCAGCCTCTTGGACCCCGACGACGCCGCCGCCGCCGACGCCGACCCCGACGCCGCCGACGCTGGCCTTGGACCACTGCCGGTCCGCGTCGATCAGGTTGACGAGCGACATGGGTGCGCCGCAGATATGCGACGCCAGCGCGACCATGTCGTCGAAGTCGGGCTCGGGTGGGGTGTCCAGGATATTCAACTCGTAGAGAGCCCGCAGCCGCTCCACCTCGTCGGGCGGCGTCGGAGGACGCATCGCACCCCTCCCGCTAGGTCGGCACTAGGTAAATCCTAGCGAAGGGTGTTTTTCTGCTCTTGGTGACGTTGGCGCCGACCAGCGGAAACGCCCGATGGCTACCGGTCACGCAGCGGCGCCGGTCTCAGCGCGGGGCGGTCCTGTCGCACTCGCCCAGCGCCTCCAGGAACTCCTTGGCCCACCGGGTCACGTCGTAGGCGCACACCTGATCGCGCATCCGCCGCATCCGGGCGCCGCGCTCGTCGGGCGGCGTCTCCAGGGCCTGCACGAACGCCTGCTTGAGCCCGTCCACGTCGTGCGGATTGACCAGGAACGCATCCGACAGCTCGGCGGCGGCGCCGGTGAACTCGCTCAGCACCAGCGCGCCGGTGTTGTCGGTACGTGCGGCGACGTACTCCTTGGCGACGAGGTTCATGCCGTCGCGCAGCGGGGTCACCAGCATCACGTCGGCCGCGAGGTACAGCGCGAGCAACTCCTCCCGGTCGTACGAGCGGAAAAGGTAGTGCACCGGTGCCAGGCCGACCTCGCCGTACTCGCCGTTGATGCGACCGACCTCCCGCTCGACGCGCTCGCGTAACTGGCGGTACTGCGCGACCCGTAGCCGGCTCGGCGTCGCCACCTGGACGAGCGCGACGTCGCGATTGGACAACCGGCCCTCCGCCAGCAGTTCGCGGTATGCCTTGAGCCGGTGCTCGATGCCCTTCGTGTAGTCGAGCCGGTCCACGCAGAGCAGCAGCCGCCGATGGCCGCCAAGCTCCTCGCTGAGCTGCTTGGCCCGTTGCTGGATCTGCGGGTCGGCCGCGAGCTGCTCCATCTCGGCGACATCGATGGAGATCGGGAAGGCCCGCGCGGTCACCGTGCGCCCGTCCACGACGACGTGGTCACCGTCGGGCTCGAGGCCCAGCAGCGTACGGGTCAGTCGCAGGAAGTTCTCCGCACCACCGGGGCGCTGGAAACCGACGAGGTCGGCGCCGAGCAGGCCCTCCAGTACCCGTGTCCGCCACGGCATCTGCATGAACAGCTCCACGGGCGGGAACGGGATGTGCAGGAAGAAGCCGATGCGCAGGTCGGGGCGCAGCTTGCGCAGCATCGCGGGTACGAGCTGTAGCTGGTAGTCGTGCACCCAGACGGTGGCACCGGGCGCGGCCAGTTCGGCGGCGGCCTCCGCGAAGCGCTGGTTGACCCTCCAGTACGCCTGTCGCCAGCGCCGGTGGAATGCCGGCGTCTCGACGGCGTCGTGGTAGAGCGGCCAGATGGTGGCGTTGGACTCGCCCTCGTAGTAGAAGTCGAGCTCGTCGGAGGACAGCGCGACCGGGTGCAGCCACATCCCGTCGAGTTCGAACGGTTCCGGCGCGTCGCCGGTGCCACCCGCCCAGCCGATCCAGGCACCGTGGCGGGCTCGTACGGTCGGCTGCAGAGCGCTGACCAGCCCACCCGGACTGCGGGTCCACTCGCGCTTGCCCTCGTCGTCGAGGATCTCATCGACCGGCAGGCGATTGGCGACGACGACGAACCGGTACTGCTCGTTCACTGTTGCCTCTCCGTTTTCCCGGGTTATTGCCTCGGCCCCACATCCGTCAAACATGACGTTGATCGCCGGTCTTCGTTGACCGCGGTGCGGTGCGATGCGGCGGGGCGCTGGCTGATCGTGAGGACGATCGCGGGATGCGGCTCTTGGAACACCATACGGCGAGCGGCCCAGTACAGGCAGTAAATGCGGAGCCATCTCACATTCGCGTCGGACCGCCCTGCCCGCCGCTGGGGCGCATCAGCTGCGGGATTGGTTGAACGGCGGGTACCGCCGGCCACCCTGAAACCCTAGGCTGCGAGCGTGACGAGCGGTTGGTCTATGGAACCCCTGGCTGCGTCACCTGATGGCGTCGACCTCGACCGACCGAGCGCTGCCCGGGTGTACGACTACTACCTGGGCGGCTCGCACAACTATGCCGTGGACAGGGAGATGGCGCGCCAGATCGTGCGGCTGATGCCGAATGTACCCCGCGTCGCACGCGCCAACCGGGCGTTCCTGCGCCGCGTGGTCGAGCACCTGGTCGCCGCGGGTGTACGGCAGTTTCTCGACATCGGCTCGGGCATCCCGACAGCCGGCAGCGTGCACGAGATCGCGCAGCGGCTCGCGCCCGACTCGCGGGTGGCCTATGTGGATGTCGATCCGGTCGCGGCGGCGTACGGTCGCACGGTCCTGGTCGGCAACCCCCATGTCGGTGTCGTGCAGGAGGACCTGCGCAGGCCCGACCGCGTCCTGTCCGATCCGGACCTTCTGAGAGTGCTGCACCTCGACCAGCCGGTGGCGATCCTCATGCTTTCACTGCTGCACTTCGTGCCTGCCAGCGACGATCCGGCGGGGGTGATCGCCCACTACCGTGACGCCGTCGCCAGCGGCAGTTACCTGGCGATCTCCCACGTCGGGCTGCTGCCACGACCACCGGTGGAGGGCGAACGGATCCTGACGGTGTACGAGCAGGTCGGCACGCCGTTGACGCCGCGAACCGAAGCGGAGTTGACGGCGTTGTTGCGCGGTTTCGAGCTGATGGAGCCGGGACTGGTGGCCGTGCACCTCTGGCGTCCCGAGGACGTCGGCGAGCCCGCCGACGGTTCGGACGACATTCTGAGCGGATTCCGCGCGGCGGTCGGGCGCAAGCCATGAACCACCTGACCGTCGCGGCCACGGACCCCGTCGCCTCATCCGACATGGACGCCGCCGCCTCATCCGACATGGACGCCGAGGCCTTATCCGACATGGACGCCGAGGCCCTCGCCCGCCGATGGGCGTACGCGATCGTCGACGCTGGCCACGCACCCGAGAACGCGGCGCGGATGTTGGAATTCGTGCGCGGCCTGGTCGGGCGGCTGGCTGACGCGCTGGTCGCCGAGCCGTTCGTCGCCGAGCCCGGCCGGCGGGTCGGAGCCGAGCTCATCGGGGCTGACATCACGGGTAGTGAGACACTCGGCCGCACCATCGAGGTTCTGGGCGCCGGCCTGGGCCGGCCGGGCGACGACCGGCAGCCGCGACTGCTCGGCGCGCTCGCCGAGGGGTTCACCCACGCGCTGTGCCAGCGCACGCTCGCCGCGCAGGAGGAGATCCGGACCTCGGCCGTCGCTTGCGCCGGGGCGGACTCGGCGCTGCGCGACACCGAGGCCCGCTTCCGGGCGGTGTTCGCCGGCTCGGCGTTCGGTATCGGCATCGCCGACCTGGACGGGCGCCTGGTCGACGTCAACGCCACCCTGGCCGAGATGACGGGGTACACCCGCGACGAGCTGTGCGGGCGGCCGGTTGCTGACGTCGTCCACCCGACCGAGGCGGCGGCCGTTGCCGGGCTGTTCGCCGAACTGAGCGGGCAGCAGCGCGACCGCGTGCGCGCCGACCAGCGGTTGTGCCGCAGGGACGGCCAGGTGCTGTGGGCCCACCTGGCCGCGTCGCTCATCCGCGACGAGCGCGGCGAGCCGCAGTTGGCGGTGGTCATGGTCGAGGACGTGACCGACCGGCACCAACTGCAGCTCGGGCTCCGCCACCAGGCTCTGCACGACCCGCTCACCGGGCTGCCCAACCGCACTCTCCTGTTCGACCGTCTCTACGAACTGTTCGACCCGGCGGCCACCGACGACCGGGTCGCGGTCTGCTACATCGACCTCGACGGGTTCAAGGCGGTCAACGACAGCTTCGGGCACGACGTGGGCGACGAGTTGTTGGTGGCCGTGGCCCACCGGTTGCACGAGTGCGTGTCCCGAGCCGGCCACCTCGTCGCCCGGATGGGCGGCGACGAGTTCGTGATCCTCGTACACGACTACAAGGCCACCAGCGACGTCGTCGCGCTCGCCGAGGCGGTGCTCGACGCCCTCGCCGAGCCGGTCGGGGCGGGAGGGCACCGGCTGTCGGTCTCGGCGAGCATCGGCATCGTCGACCGAACCTGCGGCACCACCACGCCGACGGAGCTCATGCGGGCGGCCGACATCACGCTCTACTGGGCCAAGGCGGACGGCAAGGGAAAGTGGGCGCTGTTCGACTCCGAACGTACCGACCGCGAGGTGGCCCGGTACGAGTTGTCCGCCTCGATGCCGGGCGCGCTGGAGCGCGGTGAGTTCCTGCTGGAGTACCAGCCGCTGGTGCTGTGCGGCGGCGAGACGGTCATCGGCGCCGAGGCGCTCGTACGCTGGCGGCACCCCCGCCTCGGCCTGCTGTCCCCCGACCGGTTCGTGGGTCTTGCCGAGGAGACGGGGATGATCGTTCCGCTCGGCCTATGGGTGCTCGAAGAGGCGTGTCGGCAGGGCCGGGGGTGGCGCGACCTCGCCGGCGACGCGGCACCGCTGATCAGCGTCAACCTCGCCGTGCGTCAGGCGCAGGAGCCGGGCCTGGTCGGCGACGTCGCCGCCATCCTGGAGCGCACCGGCCTCGAGCCCGCATACCTGCAACTGGAGCTGACCGAGAGTGCGGTGATCGGTCCCGGACACGAGCCGATCGCCGCGTTGACCAAGCTCGCCGACATGGGCGTGCGGATCGCGATCGACGACTTCGGCACCGGTTACTCCAACCTGACCTACCTTCGTACGCTCCCGGTACAGGCGATCAAGCTTGCCGGCTCGTTCGTCGACGGGCTGCGCACGGAGGGGCGCCGTCCCGGGCATGCCGACCTGGCCGGCGAGCGGATGGTCGCGACGCTGGTGCAACTCGCGCACGCGCTCGATCTGACGGTCACCGCCGAGGGCATGGAGACCCGGATGCAGGCCGATCGGCTGCGGGCGGTGGGCTGCGACTCCGGACAGGGATTTTTCTACGCCCACCCGGGACCGCCCGAACAGATCACCGAGATGATCAGCAGTGGATAGCGGGCGGGAATGAGGCTCCGGCCACCGGACGACGCGCGATACATTGTCGTCTGGACAAAGCACTCGGAGGGGTGTCGTGTTGGAGGTCAGGGTTTCCGGCGACGGCGGCCGAGTGGTCGTCGAGGTTGCCGGTGAGATCGACCTACTGACGGCGGGGCAGTTGCGCGACGGGTTGCGCGAGGCCGTGCGCGTCGCGGGCACCGCACCGGTCATCGTGGATCTGAGCCGGGTGGATTTCCTGGACTCCAGCGGCGTACAGGTGCTCGTCGACGGGTACCACACGGCCATGGTGGCCGGTGGGACGCTCACCGTGCGTGGTGCGCGGGGCATCCCCGCACGGGTACTGCACGTCGTCGGGCTGGCCCAGCTGCTCGGTCTGGCGCCGCACGACGGGGACAGCGACGGGCCGACCCTGCACGAGTCCGAACGACCGGGCTGAGCCGATGGCCGCCCTCAGCGTCGCCGTCGACCGCGATCTGGACCGCTCCTTCACGGTGGTCGCGTTCGCCGGCGAGTTGAGCCTGGCCACCACGCCGCTGGTACGCGCCGCCCTGCTCAGGTGCGTGGCCGAGTGCCCGTTCACCGTTGTCGCCGACCTCGACAACCTCCTGGTGACCGACCGGTCCGCGCTGGCCGTGTTCCCGTCGGTACAGCACCATCATCGCCACGGGCCCATGGTGGCGATGGCACTGTGTGCCCGGCCAACCACGGCGACCGGCCGCGTGGTGCGACAGATCCTGGGGCACCAGCTTTCCGTGTACCCGAG